>NZ_JBHXJG010000067.1:0-30491 GCF_042723425.1 Streptomyces sp. NPDC058375
CGGGTCTTGCCCCGCCCTACGCCGGGCGGGTCCCCGCCGGCATCTTCTCGGCCCCAGGCGGCCGGGGGGTCCGGGGGGCGCCCGTCCGCGCGGCCCCTATCCCCGCACCCGGTCTGTCTGTCCACCCGACGGTTCCGTCCAAGGGGCTACTCACCCATGCCATTCGCCGTCTACGTCCTCGGGCTCGCGGTCTTCGCCCAAGGCACCTCCGAGTTCATGCTGTCCGGGCTGCTCTCGGGCATCGCCGCCGACCTCGGCGTCTCCCTCTCCGCCGCCGGACTCCTCACCTCCGCCTTCGCCGTCGGCATGGTCGTCGGCGCACCACTCATGGCGCTCGCCGGCCGGAACTGGCCGCGCCGCCGTGCCCTGCTGCTCTTCCTCGCGGTGTTCGTCGCCGTTCATGTCGTCGGCGCGCTGACCCCGAGTTACGGGGTGCTCCTCGCGAGCCGATTCGTCGGGGCCCTCGCCAACGCGGGCTTCTGGGCGGTCGCCCTGAGCACCGCCGTCGCGATGGTCCCCGACCGGCTGAAGGGCCGCGCCACCGCCGTGGTCGTCGGCGGCGTGACGATCGCCTGCGTGGTGGGCGTACCCGCCGGCGCGGTGCTGGGGGAGCGGTGGGGGTGGCGGTCGGCCTTCTGGGCGGTCGCCGTCGTCTCGCTGCCCGCCGTCCTCGCGGTCCTGCGCTCCATCCCGGGCGGACGGGGTACGGGCGTTGCCGCCGCTCCCGTACCCGTACGGGACGAACTGCGCGCGCTGACCGGGCCCCTGCTGCGGCCGGTCCTGCTCACGATGGCCCTGGTGCAGGGGGCGACCTTCTGCACGTTCTCCTACCTGGAGCCCCTCCTCACCCGGGAGGCGGGCCTCGGCGCGGGGTGGGTGCCGGTCGCCCTGGCGCTCTTCGGGGCGGGCTCGTTCGCCGGGGTCACGGTGGCGGGCCGGTTCGCCGACGCCCGCCCGGTCGCCGTCGTCGCCACGGGCATGGCCGCCCTCGCCCTCGGCTGGGCGGCGCTCGCCCTGACGGCGGGCCGCCCGGGGTTCGCCCTGGTGCTGGTCCCGCTCCTCGGCCTCTTCGCCTTCGGTACGGGCACCGCCCTGATCACCCGGGTCCTGGGCCTCGCCCCCGGGGCCCCGACGCTGGCCGGGGCCTTCTCGACGACCGCGTTCAACCTCGGGGCGACGGTGGGCCCGTGGGCGGGCGGTGTGGCCCTGGACGCCGGGTTCGGCTACCGGGCGCCGGTGTGGGTGAGCGCCCTGCTGATGGTCCTGGCGCTGCTCGTCGCCGCGAAGACGGCGAAGGGCCGCCGCCCCCGAGCGGGGGAGCGGCGGCCCTCAGCCGTGCACCGGTGCGCCCGGGGGCGCGGCGGGTCGCCGGGCGAACACCCGGGGAACCGCTTGTGAATCAGAGAACGCGGACCGCGCCGGTCGGCCGGTCGTAGTCCATGGAGCGCTGCACCGTGCCGGTGCTGGAGTTCTGCGCACCGACGAACTCGCCGCCACCGACGTAGATCGCCACGTGGTATGCGCTGCCCGCGCCGCCCCAGTACAGGATGTCGCCGGGCAGGAGGTTGTCCAGGGAGACCTGGGTGCCGGCGGTCGACTGCGACTGCGAGACGCGCGGCAGGTCGATGCCCGCCGTGCGGTAGGCGGCCTGGACCAGGCCCGAGCAGTCCCACGCGTTCGGGCCGGTGCCGCCGGAGACGTATGCGTCGCCGACCTGGGCCTTGGCGAACGCCACGATGGAGGCGGCGGAACCGCTCACGTTCGAGGAGTCCGAGGAGGACGGGGCGGAGGCGGAGCTGCCGGAGTCCGAGGAGCCGGAGGATGCGCTGAGCGTCGTGCGCTCGGAGGTCCGGGAGGCGCGCTCGGCGCGCTCCTCGGCCTCCGCCTCGGCCTTGGCCTTTGCGGCGGCTTCGGCCTTCTTCTCGGCCTCGGCCTTGCGAACGGCCTCGGCGTGGGCCTTCTTGGCCGCCTTCGCGGCCTTCTCGGCCGCGGCGTCCTCGTTGGCCTGCTTCTCCAGGTCGAGGGCGACCTGCTGCGTGGCCTGCGCGGAGGCGGCCACAGCGGTGGAGATGCCGGACGTGATGGTGGGCATCTCGATCGTCTGGGTCACCGGCTCGGCCTGGGCCGGACCGGCGGCACCCGCGACCGCGATGGTGCTGAGGACGCCACCGGCAACTCCGGCCCGCAGCGCCGACTTCGAGGCGCGCTGACGGGGCTTCCGGTGGCTGGGTATGTGAGCGGTGTGGGACATGGGTACTAGCGCTATCAGGGCTGTAGGGCTCCCATCAAGAAACGTGTGTTGCGACACAGTTACGTTCGGAATCTGTGAATCCGCTTTCTGAGCGCCTTTATTGACGCCGTAACGGGCAAAACGGGCAGTTGCGATCAGGCCCGTGATCACTGCCTTTCGGTAATACGCCCGAATTGCCCGTCGCTTACCATCCGTTCACACCGATGGCCAAGCCCGGTTTCCTGGGGTGCGGGGCTTAGTGGCGCAGGTCACAGCGTGAGCGCACCGGGACAGGCAACCCTCGCGGCCGTGGCGCGTGTGGGGGTACGAGGCCGGACCGGAGTGCGGGGCGTCGCCGAGGTGCTCGATCCGGAAGTTCGTGAATGCATGCACATGTCCCCATCGGTCCTCGCCACCCCTCGTCCGAGTGAGCGCCGAGGTCGACCGACGCCCATATCACCTCGGGGGAGTCCACCGCCAATTTGCTTGTAGGGGCCGTCTATTGATAGCGCCACACGTCTTTGACCAGCGGTAACACCATCGAATGTCACGTCTCGTGATCACTCGGCCGCTTCGCGTACGAAGATCACCGCTCATACGACTTCATGATCGTTCGTCAGGTGGTGGAGATCACAAAGCCGTTGTCGTACCCCGTGTCGCAGATCACAGGGGACCAGGCATAGGATGCGGGGCAGTCGGGCTTGTGAACTGCCTCACATGTGCACGATCTTGGTGAGGTGGCGAGCCGGTCGCCCGATGCGGTCCAAAGGTCAAGGACGACTGGAAGGAGCGAGGAGCGTGAATGCCTACGCGCCCATCCTCGTGCTCGGCGCCCTCGGGGCAGGGTTTGCGATCTTCTCCGTGGTCATGGCCACGCTTATCGGCCCCAAGCGCTACAACCGGGCAAAGCTCGAAGCGTACGAGTGCGGTATCGAACCCACCCCGACTCCCGCCGGAGGCGGCCGCTTCCCGATCAAGTACTACCTGACGGCGATGCTGTTCATCGTCTTCGACATCGAGATCGTCTTCCTCTATCCCTGGGCGGTCTCCTTCGACGCCCTGGGGATCTTCGGGCTCGTGGAGATGCTGCTCTTCGTGCTCACCGTCTTCGTCGCCTACGCGTATGTGTGGCGTCGCGGCGGCCTGGAATGGGACTGAGGGGCTGAGGGGCACACCATGGGACTCGAAGAGAAACTGCCGAGCGGCTTCGTTCTGACCACGGTCGAGCAGGCCGCGGGCTGGGTGCGGAAGTCCTCCGTCTTCCCGGCCACGTTCGGACTGGCCTGCTGCGCCATCGAGATGATGACGACCGGCGCGGGACGCTACGACCTGGCCCGGTTCGGGATGGAGGTCTTCCGCGGATCGCCGCGCCAGGCGGACCTGATGATCGTCGCGGGCCGGGTGAGCCAGAAGATGGCGCCCGTCCTGCGGCAGGTCTACGACCAGATGCCGAATCCCAAGTGGGTCATTTCCATGGGAGTTTGCGCGTCGTCGGGTGGAATGTTCAACAATTACGCCATTGTGCAGGGTGTTGATCACATTGTTCCGGTCGATATCTATTTGCCGGGTTGTCCGCCCCGCCCCGAGATGCTGCTGGACGCCATCCTCAAGCTCCACCAGAAGATCCAGGACGGCAAGCTCGGGGTCAACGCGGAGGAGGCCGCCCGCGAGGCGGAGGAAGCGGCCCTCAAGGCACTGCCCCTGATCGAGATGAAGGGGCTCCTGCGGTGACCGAGAACCCCAAGGCCAACGGCGACGAGCAGAACGGCAACGCCGTCCCCGCCCCGCGCGACACCGGCGGCGAGGTCATCCGCGTACGCAAGGGCATGTTCGGCGCCAACAACGGCGGCGACACCTCCGGCTACGGCGGCCTCGTCCGCACCGTCACCCTGCCGGGGGCCGCCTCCCGGCCGTACGGCGGCTGGTTCGACGAGGTGGCCGACGAGCTCGAAGGGGCCCTGGAGGAACAGGACCTGCTCCCCTCCAACGCCATCGAGAAGACCGTCGTCGACCGCGACGAGCTGACTTTCCACATCGCCCGCGAGCACCTGGTCCAGGTCGCCCGCACCCTGCGCGACGACCCCGCCCTGCGCTTCGAACTCTGTACGGGCGTGAGCGGCGTCCACTTCCTCGGCGACAAGGGCCGCGAGCTGCACGCCGTCTACCACCTGCGCTCGCTCACCCACGGCCGGCTGATCCGGCTGGAGGTGTCCGCCCCGGACAGCGACCCGCACATCCCGTCGCTCGTCGAGATCTACCCGACCAACGACTGGCACGAGCGCGAGGCGTACGACTTCTTCGGGCTCGTCTTCGACGGGCACCCGGCCCTGACCCGGATCATGATGCCGGACGACTGGCAGGGCTTCCCGCAGCGCAAGGACTACCCGCTCGGCGGCATCGCCGTCGAGTACAAGGGCGCCCAGATCCCGGCTCCGGACCAGCGGAGGTCGTACTCCTGATGACCACTCCCCACGCGACACCTCGCGCCACGACCGAGGGGACTGTATATACAGTCACCGGCGGCGACTGGGACGAGGTCGTCGAATCCGCCGTCAAGTCCGACGACGAGCGCATCATCGTCAACATGGGCCCCCAGCACCCGTCCACGCACGGCGTGCTCCGCCTCATCCTGGAGATCGACGGCGAGACCGTCACCGAAGCCCGCTGCGGCATCGGCTACCTCCACACCGGCATCGAGAAGAACCTCGAATTCCGCAACTGGACACAGGGCACCACCTTCGTCACGCGCATGGACTACCTGACGCCGTTCTTCAACGAGACGGCGTACTGCCTGGGCGTCGAGAAGCTCCTCGGCATCGAGGACCAGATCCCCGACCGGGCCACCGTCCTGCGCGTCCTGCTGATGGAGCTCAACCGGCTCGCCTCGCACCTGGTGTGCGTCGCCACCGGCGGCATGGAGCTCGGCGCGACCACGATCATGATCTACGGCTTCCGCGATCGTGAACTGGTTCTCGACCTCTTCGAGCTCTTCACCGGGCTGCGCATGAACCACGCGTTCGTCCGCCCCGGCGGCCTCGCCCAGGACCTGCCCCCGGGCGCGGTCGACCAGCTGCGCGAGTTCATCAAGACCATGAAGAAGAACCTGCCGGAGTACGACAAGCTGGCCACCGGCAACCCCATCTTCAAGGCCCGGATGAAGGACGTCGGCTACCTCGACCTCACCGGCTGCATGGCGCTCGGCGCCACCGGCCCGGTGCTGCGCTCCGCCGGCCTCCCGCACGACCTGCGCAAGTCCGACCCGTACTGCGGCTACGAGACCTACGACTTCGAGGTCCCGACCGCCGACACCTGCGACTCCTACGGACGCTTCCTCATCCGGCTGGAGGAGATGCGCCAGTCGCTGCGGATCATCGAGCAGTGCATCGAGCGCCTGGAGCCGGGGCCGGTCATGGTCGCCGACAAGAAGATCGCCTGGCCCGCCCAGCTCGCGCTCGGCCCCGACGGTCTCGGCAACTCCCTCGACCACATCCGCACCATCATGGGCACCTCCATGGAAGCCCTGATCCACCACTTCAAGCTGGTGACCGAGGGCTTCCGGGTGCCCGCCGGACAGACGTACACCGCCGTCGAGTCCCCCAAGGGCGAACTCGGCGTGCACGTCGTATCCGACGGCGGCACCCGCCCCTACCGGGTCCACTTCCGCGACCCGTCCTTCACCAACCTGCAGGCCATGGCGGCGATGTGCGAAGGCGGCCAGGTCGCCGACGTCATCGTCGCCGTCGCGTCCATCGACCCCGTGATGGGAGGCGTCGACCGGTGACCACCTCACGCCAAGACGTCAGTCTGGGGATGCCGCAGCTCCCCGCCGCCCCCTACCCGGCCGAGGTGCGCGCCCGGCTCGACGCGGACGCGAAGGAGGTGGTCGCCCGCTACCCCGGCAGCCGCTCCGCCCTCCTGCCGCTGCTGCACCTCGTGCAGTCCGAGGAGGGATACGTCTCCCGTACGGGCATGGCCTTCTGCGCCGAGACGCTCGACCTCACCACCGCCGAGGTCACCGCCGTCGCCACCTTCTACTCCATGTACCGGCGCAGGCCGAGCGGCGACTACCAGGTCGGCGTCTGCACCAACACCCTCTGCGCGGTCATGGGCGGCGACGCCATCTTCGACACGCTCAAGGAGCACCTCGGGGTCGGCAACAACGAGACCACCGAGGACGGCAAGGTCACCCTCGAACACATCGAGTGCAACGCCGCCTGCGACTTCGCACCCGTTGTGATGGTCAACTGGGAGTTCTTCGACAACCAGACGCCCGAGAGCGCCACCCGGCTCGTCGACGACCTGATCGCCGGCCGGACCGTCGAGCCCACCCGCGGCGCTCCCCTCTGCTCGTACAAGGACACCGCCCGCATCCTGGCCGGCTTCCCCGACGAGCGCCCCGGCGCCGTCGAGGCCACCGGCGGCGCGGGCCCCGCCTCGCTCGTCGGGCTGAAGCTCGCCAAGGGCGAAGGGCTCCCGAAGGCGCGCGTGGTCTCCCCGCGCGCCGGGCAGCCCGAGGATGCGCGGCCCCAGGACGGGCAGCCGCACGAACCTTCGCCGTCCGAGCACCTCAGCTCGCACGACGCACCGCAGCAGACCTCGGCCTCCGACCCGGAGCACCCGGCCGGGCCCGCAGCCGAGGAGGGGGAGTGATGACCTTGGCCGCCGAGATCGACCACAACGGGACGAGCCCCGAGAAGCTGCTCGCCCCCGTCCTCTCCTCCTTCTGGGACCAGCCCGAATCCTGGACGCTGGACACCTACCGCCGCCACGAGGGCTACGAAGGGCTGCGCAAAGCGCTGGCCATGGCGCCCGACGACCTCATCGCGTACGTCAAGGACTCCGGTCTGCGCGGCCGCGGTGGCGCGGGCTTCCCCACCGGGATGAAGTGGCAGTTCATCCCGCAGGGCGATGGCAAACCGCACTATCTGGTTGTCAACGCCGACGAGTCGGAGCCGGGGACCTGCAAGGACATCCCGCTCCTCTTCGCGAACCCGCACAGCCTCATCGAGGGCATCGTGATCGCCTGTTACGCGATCCGTTCCTCGCACGCGTTCATCTACCTGCGGGGTGAGGTCGTCCCCGTGCTGCGACGGCTGCACGAGGCCGTACGAGAGGCGTACGAGGCGGGTTATCTGGGGACGAACATCCTGGGTTCAGGACTCGATCTGGAACTCACGGTGCACGCGGGCGCAGGTGCGTACATCTGTGGTGAGGAAACCGCGCTGCTCGACTCTCTCGAAGGACGGCGTGGCCAGCCCCGGCTGCGGCCCCCCTTCCCTGCGGTCGCCGGTCTGTACGCCTGTCCCACTGTGGTGAACAACGTCGAGTCCATCGCGTCGGTTCCCGCGATTCTGAACAAGGGCAAGGACTGGTTCAAGTCGATGGGCAGCGAGAAGTCCCCGGGCTTCACGCTCTACTCGCTCAGCGGCCACGTCACCAGCCCCGGCCAGTACGAGGCCCCGCTCGGCATCACGCTCCGCCAGCTCCTCGACATGAGCGGCGGCATGCGGGCCGGGCACCGGCTGAAGTTCTGGACGCCGGGCGGCTCCTCCACTCCGATGTTCACCGAGGAACACCTCGACGTCCCCCTCGACTACGAGGGCGTCGGCGCCGCCGGATCCATGCTCGGCACCAAGGCGCTCCAGTGCTTCGACGAGACGACCTGCGTCGTCCGGGCCGTCACCCGCTGGACCGAGTTCTACGCCCACGAGTCCTGCGGCAAGTGCACACCCTGCCGCGAAGGCACGTACTGGCTGGTCCAGTTGCTGCGCGACATCGAGGCCGGCAAGGGCGAGATGGCCGACCTCGACAAGCTCAACGACATCGCCGACAACATCAACGGCAAGTCGTTCTGCGCGCTCGGCGACGGAGCGGCCTCGCCGATCTTCTCCTCGCTCAAGTATTTCCGCGAGGAGTACGAGCAGCACATCACCGGCAAGGGCTGCCCCTTCGATCCCGCCCGGTCCACGGCCTGGGCCGACGACAAGAACACCGACGGCAAGAACGCTCACCGGGGGGTGAACGCATGACAGTCACCACGAGTGCGCCCTCCGGGGGCGGCGAGGCGGCGGTTCCGCCCGAGGACCTGGTCACGCTGACCATCGACGGCATCGAGATCAGCGTCCCCAAGGGGACCTTGGTCATCCGGGCCGCCGAACTCCTCGGCATCGAGATCCCGCGCTTCTGCGACCACCCGCTCCTCGACCCGGCCGGCGCCTGCCGCCAGTGCATCGTCGAGGTCGAGGGCCAGCGCAAGCCGATGGCCTCCTGCACCATCACCTGCACCGACGGCATGGTCGTCAAGTCCCAGATCACCTCTCCTGTCGCCGAGAAGGCGCAGAAGGGCGTGATGGAGCTGCTGCTGATCAACCACCCGCTGGACTGCCCCGTCTGCGACAAGGGCGGCGAGTGCCCGCTCCAGAACCAGGCGATGTCGCACGGCGACGCCGACTCCCGCTTCGACGGCAAGAAGCGGACCTTCGAGAAACCCGTCCCGATCTCGACCCAGGTGCTGCTGGACCGTGAGCGGTGCGTGCTCTGCGCGCGCTGCACCCGGTTCTCCAACCAGGTGGCGGGCGACCCGATGATCGAGCTGATCGAACGCGGCGCGCTCCAGCAGGTCGGCACCGGCGAGGGCGACCCCTTCGAGTCGTACTTCTCCGGCAACACCATCCAGATCTGCCCGGTCGGCGCGCTCACCTCGGCCGCGTACCGGTTCCGCTCCCGCCCCTTCGACCTGGTCTCCACCCCCTCGGTGTGCGAGCAGTGCTCGGGCGGCTGCGGAATGCGCACCGACCACCGGCGCGGCAAGGTCATGCGGCGTCTCGCGGCGAATGAGCCCGAGGTCAACGAGGAGTGGATCTGCGACAAGGGGAGGTTCGGCTTCCGCTACGCCCAGCAGCGCGACCGCCTCACCACCCCCCTCGTCCGCAACGCCGACGGTGAACTGGAACCGGCGAGCTGGCCCGAGGCGCTGGAAGCCGCGGCGACCGGACTCCTCGCCGCCCGCGGCCGCACCGGCGTCCTGACCGGCGGCCGGCTGACCGTCGAGGACTCCTACGCGTACAGCAAGTTCGCCCGGGTCGCCCTCGACACCAACGACATCGACTTCCGCTCCCGCGTCCACAGCGCCGAGGAGGCCGACTTCCTGGCCGCCCGGGTCGCCGGACGCGGCCGGGACCTCGACGGCGAAGGCGTCACGTACACCGCGCTGGAGAAGGCCCCCGCGGTCCTCCTCGTCGGGTTCGAGTCCGAGGAGGAGGCCCCCGGCGTCTTCCTCAGGCTGCGCAAGGCCCACCGCAAGAGCGGCCAGCGGACCTTCGCCCTCGCCTCGCACGCCACCCGGGGCCTGGTGAAGGCGGGCGGCACCCTGCTGCCCGCCGCCCCCGGCACCGAGACCGAGTGGCTCGACGCGCTCGCGGGCGGCGTCGGCCTGGAAGCCGAAGGAGCGGCGGCCGCCGATGCGTTGCGCGCCGAACACTCCCTGATCATCGTCGGGGAGCGGCTCGCGGGCGTGCCCGGCGCACTGTCCGCCGCGATCCGCACCGCCACCGCCACCGGCGCACGCCTGGTGTGGATTCCGCGCCGGGCGGGCGACCGGGGCGCGATCGAGGTCGGCGCGCTGCCCTCGCTGCTGCCCGGCGGCCGCCCGGCCACCGACCCGCGCGCCCGTGACGAGGTCGCGGAGCTGTGGCGGCTGGCCGAACTGCCCTCCCGCCACGGCCGTGACACCGGCCAGATCGTCGAGGCCGCGGCCACCGGTGAACTGGGCGCGCTGCTCGTCGCCGGGGTCGGCGTCGAGGACCTGCCCGACCCGGACCGTGCCCTCCAGGCGCTGAACGAGGTCGGCTTCCTGGTCTCCCTGGAGCTGCGGCCGAGCGCGGTCACCGCCCGCGCGGACGTGGTCTTCCCGGTCGCCGCCGTCGCGGAGAAGTCCGGCACCTTCCTCAACTGGGAGGGCCGGGTCCGGATGTTCCAGGCGGCGCTGAAGCCGGAGCAGATGCCCCGGACGCTCGCGCCGACCGACTCCCGGGTGCTGCACATGCTGGCCGACGCCATGGACGTGCACTTCGCGCTCCCGGACCTGACCGCCGCCCGCCGCGAGCTGGACCGGCTCGGCGGCTGGGAGGGCGGCCACGCGGAGGACCCGCGCGAGGGCGCGCAGCCGCTGCCCCGGCCCGGCAACGGCGAGGCGGTCCTGGCGGGCCACCGGATGCTGCTCGACCTCGGCCGGCTCCAGGAGGGCGACACCGCGCTGGCCGGAACCCGGCACGCGGCCGTCGCCCGGCTCTCGGCGGTCACCGCCGCCGAGTCCGGCGTCAAGGACGGCGACCTGCTCGCCGTCACCGGACCCGCCGGCACCGTCGAACTGCCCCTGGCGGTCACCGACATGCCGGACCGGGTGGTCTGGGTGCCGCTGAACTCGCAGGGACGCGGCATCCCCGCCGACACCGGCGTGAACCCGGGCGGCCTGGTACGGGTCGGCCCCGCCGCCGCACCGGGCGCACCCGTCGAACCATCGGAGGTACGAGCGTGACTGGCCTCGCCGCACTCACGACGGCGCCCGAGCGCGTCGTCCTCGCCGCCGAGGATCTCTCGATGTTCGGCACCGACCCCTGGTGGCTCGTCGTCATCAAGGCGGTCTTCTGCTTCGCGTTCCTGATGCTGATCGTGCTGTTCTCCATCGTGTGGGAGCGCAAGGTCGTCGCCTGGATGCAGCTGCGCATCGGCCCCAACCGGCACGGGCCCTGGGGCCTGCTCCAGTCGCTGGCCGACGGCGTCAAGCTGATGCTGAAGGAAGACGTGATCGTCAAGCGCGCGGACAAGGCGGTCTACGTCCTCGCGCCGATCCTCGCCGCGATCCCCGCCTTCATGGCGATCGCCGTGATCCCCTTCGGCCCGGCGGGCAACGAGGTCTCCATCTTCGGGCAGCGCACCACGATGCAGCTCACCGACCTCCCGATCGCCGCGCTCTACATTCTGGCCGTCGGCGCGGTCGGGGTGTACGGCTTCGTCCTCGGCGGCTGGTCCTCGGGCTCGACGTACCCCCTGCTCGGCGGAATCCGTTCGTCCGCCCAGATGATCTCGTACGAGATCGCCATGGGCGCCGCCTTCGCCTCGGTCTTCCTCTACTCCGGGTCGATGTCCACCTCGACGATCGTGGAGGCGCAGGCGGACCGCTGGTACATCATGCTGCTGCCGGTCTCCTTCATCATCTACATGGTGACGATGGTCGGTGAGGCCAGCCGGGCGCCGTTCGACATGCCGGAGTCCGAGGGCGACCTGGTCGGCGGGTTCAACACCGAGTACAGCTCCATCAAGTTCGCGATGTTCATGCTCGCCGAGTACATCCACATGGTCACGGTGTCGATGATCGCGGTGACGCTGTTCCTCGGCGGCTGGCGGGCCCCGTACCCGATCTCCGCGTTCTGGGAGGGCGCCAACCACGGCTGGTGGCCGATGCTCTGGTTCTTCCTGAAGCTCCAGTGCCTGATCTTCTTCTTCATCTGGCTGCGCGGCACGCTTCCCCGCGTGCGCTACGACCAGTTGATGAAGCTCGGCTGGAAGGTCCTCATCCCGGTCTCGATCGTCTGGCTGATGCTCGTGGCCACCGTCCGGGCCCTGCGCAACGAGGGCTACGACTTCTCCCGGATCGTGCTGTACGTGGGCGCCGTCGTGATCGCGATCCTGCTGATCTCCTTCGTCGTCGACATGTTCCGCGACCGCAGGAACCGGGCCGAGGCGGAAGCGGCCGAACCGGAGCCCGCCTTCGACCCGATGGCGGGTGGCTTCCCGGTGCCTCCGCTGCCCGGACAGACACTGCCGCCCGTGCCCAGGCGCAGGCCACGACGGGAGCGCGAGCTCGTTGTCAGTGGCGGGGCAGATACTCAGAGTGACGACAGCGCGAGTGACGGAAAGGAGGCCGGCGGTGTCTGAGAAACCAGAGCTCACGGGCTCATCGGGATCCGCCGAGCCCTCGGGGGGCTCGGGCGACAAGTTCCAGAACCCGGTGGCCGGCTTCGGCGTGACCTTCAAGGCCATGTTCAAGAAGCGGCTCACCGAGCAGTATCCGGAGACGCCGAAGGTGACGGCGCCCCGCTTCCACGGCCGCCACCAGCTCAACCGCCACCCGGACGGCCTGGAGAAGTGCGTCGGCTGCGAGCTGTGCGCCTGGGCCTGTCCGGCGGACGCGATCTACGTGGAGGGCGCGGACAACACCGAGGAGGAGCGCTACTCCCCGGGTGAGCGCTACGGCCGCGTCTACCAGATCAACTACGCGCGCTGCATCCTGTGCGGACTCTGCATCGAGGCGTGCCCCACCCGGGCGCTGACGATGACGAACGAGTTCGAGCTCGCCAACACCACCCGCGAGAGCCTCATCTACACCAAGGACGAGCTGCTCGCGGGCCTGGAGGAAGGCATGGTCGACAGCCCGCACGCGATCTTCCCCGGCATGGACGAACAGGACTACTACCGGGGCGTGGTCACCGAGGCCGCCCCCGGCACCGTCCGGCAGACGGCCGTCTCCAAGGGCGAGGGCGACAAGCCCGACGAGGACCCCATCGAGTCCACCCGGGCCGCCGACGCCACCCGGCACGACAAGGGGGTGGACGCGTGAACGCGCTGGCCGCAGCCACCACCACCTCGACCGGCGAGGCCATCCAGTTCTGGATCCTGGGCACCGTCGCCGTGATCGGCGCGCTCGCCACGGTGCTGATGAAGAAGTCCGTGCACAGCGCCCTGTCGCTCGCCGGGACCATGATCATCCTCGCGGTGTTCTACCTCGCCAACGGGGCCTATTTCCTCGGCATCGTCCAGATCGTCGTCTACACCGGCGCGATCATGATGCTGTTCCTCTTCGTCGTCATGCTCGTCGGCGTCACCGCGGCGGACTCCCTCAAGGAGACCCTCAAGGGCCAGCGCTGGCTGGCCCTCGGATGCGCCCTCGGCTTCGCCGTGCTGCTGATCGCGGGCATCGGCAATGCCTCCCTGAGCACCTTCAACGGGCTCGGCGCGGCCAACACCCGGCACGGTGGCAACGTCGAGGGAATCGCCAACCTCATCTTCACCAAGTACGTCTTCGCCTTCGAGATCACCGGCGCCCTGCTGATCACCGCGACCGTCGGCGCGATGGTGCTCACCCACCGCGAGCGCACCGAACGGGCCAAGACCCAGCGGGAGATGTCTCAGGAGCGCGTACGCGGCAAGCACCTCCCGCCGCTCCCCGCCCCCGGCGTCTACGCCCGGCACAACGCGGTCGACATCCCCGGTCTGCTCCCCGACGGCACGCCGTCCGAGCTGACCGTCATGCAGACGCTGCGTCAGCGCGGCCAGATCCGGGACGTCTCGCAGGAGTCCCTCGCCGATCTCAGGGCCCTGGAGCAGCGCTCCGGGGAGCGGCTCGGACGTGAGGACGCGGACGCCGTGACGCGCGGAGCCGATCCCGCGTCCGCGGCGGAGAATTCGGAGGCCGCCAAGTGAACCCGGTCAACTACCTCTACCTCGCGGCCCTGCTGTTCGCGATCGGCGCCTCCGGGGTGTTGATCCGGCGGAACGCGATCGTGTTGTTCATGTGCGTCGAGCTGATGCTCAACGCCTGCAATCTGGCGCTCGTCACGTTCTCCCGGATGCACGGCAACCTCGACGGGCAGATCGTCGCGTTCTTCACGATGGTCGTCGCCGCCGCGGAAGTCGTCGTCGGACTCGCGATCATCGTGTCGTTGTTCCGCTCCCGCCACTCGGCCTCGGTCGACGACGCCAGCCTGATGAAGCTGTAAGGGGTCGGAAACGTGGAGAACCTGATTGCGCTGCTCGTCGCGGCGCCCCTGCTCGGAGCGGCGGTCCTGCTCTGCGGCGGACGTCGGCTGGACAAGACGGGCCACTGGCTCGGCACCGCGCTCGCCGGCGCCTCGTTCGTCGTCGGACTGATCCTGTTCACCGACATGCTGGGGAAGGGCGCCGAGGACCGGGCCCTGCACCAGCACCTGTTCAGCTGGATTCCGGTCGAGGGCTTCCAGGCCGACATCGCCTTCCAGCTCGACCAGTTGTCGATGACGTTCGTCCTGCTCATCACCGGTGTGGGCACGCTGATCCACATCTACTCCATCGGTTACATGGAGCACGACGAGCGCAGGCGCCGCTTCTTCGGCTACCTCAACCTGTTCCTCGCGGCGATGCTCATCCTGGTCATCGCCGACAACTACCTGCTGCTGTACGTCGGGTGGGAGGGCGTCGGTCTGGCGTCGTTCCTGCTCATCGGTTTCTGGCAGCACAAGCCCACCGCGGCCACCGCCGCGAAGAAGGCCTTCCTGGTCAACCGGGTCGGTGACATGGGCCTGTCGATCGCCATCATGCTGATGTTCACCACCTTCGGCACCTTCGCCTTCGGGCCGGTGCTGGAGTCGGCGGACGAGACGAGCCAGGGCAAGCTGACGGCCATCGGGCTGATGCTGCTGCTGGCCGCCTGCGGCAAGTCGGCCCAGGTGCCGCTGCAGTCCTGGCTCGGCGACGCGATGGAGGGCCCGACCCCGGTCTCGGCCCTCATCCACGCCGCGACCATGGTCACCGCCGGCGTCTATCTCATCGTCCGCTCCGGCGCGATCTTCAACGCCGCCCCGGACGCACAGCTGGTCGTCGTCATCGTCGGCGCGGTCACGCTGATCTTCGGTGCGATCGTCGGTTGCGCGAAGGACGACATCAAGAAGGCGCTGGCCGGCTCCACGATGTCGCAGATCGGCTACATGATCCTGGCCGCGGGCCTCGGCCCCATCGGCTACATCTTCGCGATCATGCACCTGGTGACGCACGGTTTCTTCAAGGCCGGGCTCTTCCTCGGCGCGGGCTCCGTCATGCACGGCATGAACGACGAGGTCGACATGCGCAAGTACGGCGGCCTGCGGAAGTACATGCCGGTCACCTTCGTGACGTTCGGCCTCGGCTATCTGGCCATCATCGGCTTCCCCGGCCTGTCCGGCTTCTTCTCCAAGGACAAGATCATCGAGGCGGCCTTCGCCAAGGGCGGCGCCGAGGGCTGGATCCTCGGCTCCGTGGCCCTGCTGGGCGCCGCGATCACCGCGTTCTACATGACGCGCGTGATGCTGATGACCTTCTTCGGCGAGAAGCGCTGGCAGCCGGACGCCGAGGGCCACGAGCCGCATCCGCACGAGTCCCCGAAGTCGATGACCATCCCGATGATCGTGCTGGCCTTCGGCTCGGTCTTCGCCGGCGGGTTCTTCGCGATCGGCGACCGGTTCGTCAACTGGCTGGAGCCGGTCACCGGTTACGACCACGGGCACTCCCCGCTGAGCGCGGCCACGGTCACCGGAGCCACCGTGGTGGCGCTGGTCATCGGCGTCGGGACCGCCTGGGGGATGTACGGCCGCAAGCCGGTCCCCGTGCTCGCCCCGCGCGGCTCGGTCCTCACCCGGGCCGCCCGCCGCGATCTCCTCCAGGACGACTTCAACCACGTGGTCCTGGTCCGCGGCGGCGAGCACCTCACCCGCTCGCTGGTCTACGTGGACCACTCCCTGGTCGACGGCGTCGTCAACGGCACGGCCGCTTCGGTCGGCGGGCTCTCCGGCCGGCTGCGCAAGCTCCAGAACGGCTACGCCCGCACCTACGCGGTCTCGATGTTCGGCGGTACGGCGGTCGTCATCGCCGCGACCCTGCTGATGAGGGCGGTCTGATCACATGTCCTTTCCCCTCCTGACCGCGACGGCGGCGCTCCCGGCGATCGGTGCGATCGCCACCGCCGCCGTCCCCGCCGCGCGGCGCACCGCGGCCAAATGGCTCGCGCTGCTCTTCTCGCTCGGCACGCTCGTCCTGGCGGCGGTCGTCTTCCTCCGCTTCGAGCCGGGCGGCGACCGCTACCAGCTCACCGAGTCCCGGGCCTGGATCGCCGACTTCGGCGTCCGTTACGAACTGGGCGTGGACGGCATCGGGGTGGCGCTCCTCGGCCTCACCGCGCTGCTGATCCCGTTCGTCATCGCGGCCGGCTGGCACGACGCGGACCCCCTGGAGACGAAGTCCTCGCGCTGGCGCCCGACGCAGGGCTTCTTCGCCCTGATCCTCATGGTCGAGGCCATGGTGATCCTGTCGTTCGTCGCGACCGACGTCTTCCTCTTCTACATCCTGTTCGAAGCCATGCTCATCCCGATGTACTTCCTCATCGGCGGGTTCGGCGACCGGGCCCACGCGGGCACCGACGAGAACGCCGCGGCCCAGCGTTCCTACGCGGCGGTCAAGTTCCTCCTCTACAACCTGGCCGGCGGCCTGATCATGCTGGCCGCCGTCATCGGCCTCTACGTGGTCGCGGGCAGCTTCTCGCTCTCCGAGATCACCGAGGCCCGCGCCAACGGCTCCCTGGAGATGGCGACCAGCACCGAGCGGTGGCTCTTCCTCGGGTTCTTCCTCGCCTTCGCGATCAAGGCCCCGCTGTGGCCGCTGCACACCTGGCTGCCCAACGCCATGGGCGAGGCGACCGCCCCGGTCGCCGTGCTGATCACCGCGATCGTCGACAAGGTCGGCACCTTCGCGATGCTCCGCTTCTGCCTCGGGCTCTTCCCGGAGGCCAGCAAGTGGGCGACGCCGGTGGTCATCACCCTGGCGCTGGTCTCCATCGTGTACGGGGCGCTCCTCGCGGTCGGCCAGCGCGACATCAAGCGGCTCATCGCCTACGCCTCGATCTCGCACTTCGGCTTCATCATCCTGGGCATCTTCGCGATGACCAGCCAGGGCCAGTCGGGCGCCACGCTCTACATGGTCAACCACGGCATCTCCACGGCCGCGCTGCTGCTGGTCGCCGGCTTCCTCATCACCCGGCGCGGCTCGCGGCTCATCGCGGACTACGGCGGGGTGCAGAAGGTCGCCCCGGTGCTGGCCGGGACGTTCCTCATCGGCGGGCTCGCCACCCTGTCGCTGCCCGGACTGGCCCCGTTCGTCAGTGAGTTCCTGGTCCTGGTCGGCACGTTCAGCGCGTATCCGGTGGCCGGCATCATCGCCACCTCCGGCATCGTGCTCGCCGCGCTCTACGTCCTGGTCCTCTACCAGCGCACCATGACCGGCCCGGTCCAGGAATCGGTCCGTTCCATGCCGGACCTCAAGGCGCGTGAGCTGGCAGTAGCGGTTCCGCTGATCGCCGTGCTGATCTTCCTGGGCGTCTTCCCGAAGCCGCTCACCGAGGTCGTCAACCCGGCGGTGGAGCACACCATGTCCGACGTACAGAAGAAGGACCCCCAGCCCGAGGTGGAGGCCGCCAAGTGAGCGCAACAGCTGTCCACAGTCTGTGGACGACGGCGAGCGGGGTGACATCGGCGGCACCGGGCGACTCGTTCACCATGCCGAAGATCGAGTACACCCAGCTGATGCCGGTCCTGATCATCCTGGTCGCCGCCGTGCTGGGCATCCTGGTGGAGGCCTTCGTGCCGCGCCGGGCCCGCTACCACACCCAGCTCTTCCTGACCGTGGTGGCGGCCGCCGCCTCGTTCGCGGCGATCGTCGGCCTCGCGGCCGGCGGATACGGCACCACGAAGGCCATGATCGCGGCCGAGGGCGCCATCGCGATCGACGGCCCCACCCTGTTCCTCCAGGGCACCATTCTCCTGGTCGCCATGGTGGCGGTGTTCACGTTCGCCGAGCGGCGCCTCGACCCCACCGCCGACGGCAACCGGGTCGACTCCTTCGCCGCCCAGGCCGGAGCCGTACCGGGCGGCGAGGGCGAGAAGGCCGCCGTGCGGGCCGGGTTCACCACCACCGAGGTCTTCCCGCTGCTCCTCTTCTCGGTGGCGGGGCTGCTGGTCTTCCCGGCCGCCAACGATCTGCTGACCCTCTTCATCGCGCTGGAGGTCTTCTCCCTCCCGCTCTACCTCCTGTGCGCCGTGGCCCGCCGCAAGCGGCTGCTGTCGCAGGAAGCCGCCGTGAAGTATTTCCTGCTCGGCGCGTTCTCCTCGGCCTTCTTCCTGTTCGGGATCGCCCTCCTCTACGGCTACGCGGGCTCCCTGTCGTACGCCGACATCGCAGGCGTCGTCGACGGCTCGGTCCTGGAGATCGACCCGGCCCTCGCCGACACCATGGGCAACGACGCGCTGCTGCTCATCGGCGGCGCGATGATCCTGGTCGGTCTGCTCTTCAAGGTCGGCGCGATCCCGTTCCACATGTGGACCCCGGACGTCTACCAGGGCGCCCCGACCCCGGTGACCGGCTTCATGGCCGCCGCCACGAAGGTCGCCGCGTTCGGAGCGATGCTGCGCCTGCTGTACGTGGCGCTCCCGGGCCTCACCTGGGACCTGCGGCCGGTCATGTGGGCGGTGGCCATCATCACGATGCTGGGCGGCGCGATCGTCGCGATCACCCAGACCGACATCAAGCGGCTGCTTGCCTACTCCTCGATCGCGCACGCGGGCTTCATCCTCGCCGGCGTCATCGCGGCCAGTCCGGAGGGCATCTCCTCGGTCCTCTTCTACCTGCTGGCCTACTCCTTCGTGACGGTCGGCGCGTTCGCGGTCGTCACGCTGGTGCGGGACGCGGGCGGCGAGGCCACCCACCTCTCGAAGTGGGCCGGGCTCGGCCGCCGCTCGCCGCTGGTCGCGGCGGTCTTCGCGGTGTTCCTGCTGGCCTTCGCGGGCATCCCGCTGACCTCCGGGTTCTCCGGGAAGTTCGCGGTGTTCAAGGCGGCCGCCGAGGGCGGGGCCGGCGCACTGGTCGTCGTCGGTGTGCTCTCCTCGGCCGTCGCGGCGTTCTTCTACATCCGCGTGATCGTCCTGATGTTCTTCAGCGAGCCGAAGGCGGACGGCCCCACGGTCGCCGTCCCGTCCCCGCTGACCATGACGACGATCGCGGTCGGCGTCGCCGTCACCCTGGTGCTGGGCCTGGCCCCGCAGTATTTCCTGGACCTGGCGAGCCAGGCGGGAGTCTTCGTGCGGTAGCCCGCGCGGAAGCCCCGCAGTATGCATGCCGGCAGCGCCGGACGGTCGGTTATCCACAGACCGTCCGGCGTTGTCGTTGCCTCCGCCTATCGTGGACGGGGACGAGAGCAGGACGGACGGGTCCGGGCGTACGGACCCTCGGGGGAACAGAGCATGGGGCGTGACCATGGATGAGACCACCGGGACGGTGACCGGCACCGGCACCGACACGGGCGGCGAGAGCGAGGCGCGGCGCACACTGCACCGCGTCTTCGGGTACGAGTCGTTCCGCGGCGAGCAGGGCGCGATCATCGAGCATGTGGTGGCGGGCGGCGACGCGGTCGTGCTCATGCCCACCGGCGGTGGAAAGTCCCTCTGCTACCAGATCCCGTCCTTGGTCCGGCGGGGCACCGGCGTCGTCGTCTCCCCGCTGATCGCCCTCATGCAGGACCAGGTCGACGCCCTGCGGGCGCTCGGCGTCCGGGCCGGCTTCATGAACTCCACGCAGGACTTCGACGAGCGCCGCTCGATGGAGGCGCAGTTCCTCGCGGGCGAGCTGGACATCCTCTACCTCGCGCCCGAGCGGCTGCGCCTGGACTCCACGCTCTCCCTGCTGGCCCGGGGCGAGGTCTCCGTCTTCGCGATCGACGAGGCGCACTGCGTCGCCCAGTGGGGCCACGACTTCCGCCCGGACTATCTGGCGCTTTCCGTGCTCGGCGAGCGCTGGCCGGACGTGCCGCGCATCGCCCTGACGGCGACCGCGACGAACGCCACGCACGAGGAGATCACCCGCCGGCTCGGCATGCCGGACGCGAAGCACTTCGTCGCGAGCTTCGACCGGCCGAACATCCAGTACCGGATCGTGCCGAAGTCCGAGCCGAAGAAGCAGCTCCTGACCTTCCTGAAGGAGGAGCACGCTGGGGACGCGGGCATCGTCTACTGCCTCTCGCGCAACTCCACCGAGAAGATCGCGGAGTATCTGAGCGGCAACGGCGTGCAGGCCGTTCCGTACCACGCAGGGCTGGACGCCTCCACGCGCGCCGCCCACCAGTCGCGGTTCCTCCGGGAGGAGGGGCTCGTCGTCGTCGCGACGATCGCGTTCGGCATGGGCATCGACAAGCCGGACGTCCGCTTCGTCGCCCACGTCGACCTCCCCAAGTCCGTCGAGGGCTACTACCAGGAGACCGGCCGCGCGGGCCGTGACGGGGAGCCGTCGACGGCCTGGATGGCGTACGGACTCCAGGACGTCGTCCAGCAGCGCAAGCTCATCCAGGGCGGCGAGGGCGACGAGGCCCACCGGCGTCGCGCCGCCGCCCACCTGGACTCGATGCTGGCGCTCTGCGAGACGGTCCAGTGCCGCCGGTCCCAGCTCCTCACCTACTTCGGCCAGGAGCCCACCGCCGCGGCCTGCGGCAACTGCGACACCTGCCTCACCCCGCCGGAGACCTGGGACGGCACGGTCGTCTCGCAGAAGCTGCTCTCCACGGTGGTGCGGCTGAAGCGCGAGCGGAACCAGAAGTTCGGCGCGGGCCAGATCATCGACATCCTGCTCGGCCGCAAGACCGCCAAGGTCATCCAGTTCGACCACGACCAGCTCTCCGTCTTCGGCATCGGCGAGGAGCTGGCCGAGGCGGAGTGGCGCGGCGTGGTCCGCCAGCTGCTGGCCCAGGGCCTGCTGGCGGTCGAGGGGGAGTACGGCACGCTCGTCCTCACCGACGACAGCGCGACGGTGCTCGGCCGGGAGCGGGAGGTGCTGCTCCGCAAGGAGCCGAAGAAGCCGACGTCCCGCTCGTCGTCCTCGGCGGGCGGCGGCAGGGGCGCCAAGGGCAAGGCGGCCGCCGCCGCCGACCTCCCCGCGTCCGCCGTCCCGGTCTTCGAGGCGCTGCGCGCGTGGCGCGGGGCGACGGCCAAGGAGCAGGGCGTCCCGGCGTACGTGATCTTCCACGACGCGACGCTGCGGGAGATCGCGACGCTGCACCCGGCCTCGCTCGCGGAGCTGGGCGGCGTCAGCGGCCTGGGCGAGAAGAAGCTCGCGACGTACGGGGAGGGCGTGCTGGAGGTCCTGGCGCAGACGTCCCCGGGGGCGTCTGCGGAGCCTCCCGCGCCGGCGGCCCCGGCCCGCGCACCACGCACGACGGCCCCGGCCCGCGCCGAGGCCCCTGCGGCCCCGCAGCACGGCGACCCGGAGCTCGGCTGGGACGAGGAGCCGCCCGAGTACGAGTGAGGCGTACCGGGCGGCGGGCCCGACAGGGCGGTGAGACCTACTCCGGGTCCGCCGCCTGGCCGCGGCGGGGCGTGATCGCCGTGAGGTCCAGGTCCACGGTGAACGGCACCGACACCTTCATCCGGTCGTGGAAGATCCCGGTCGAGGTGTACGCGCCGGTGGCCGGCTCCCGCTCGAAGACGTACACCACGGCTCGCCCGTCGTGGTTCTCCACCCGCCAGTAGTGGGGGATGGCCGCACGGGCGTACTTCACGGGCTTGGTCTCCCGGTCGCGGGACCGGGACTCCGGCGAGACGACCTCGATGGCCAGGCGTACCGCCTCGGCAGGGAAGCGGGTCTGGTTCGCGTCGTCGACGACATCGCCGTCGACCACGATCACATCGGGCTCGGGCCGGTTGTAGCGGTCGATGTCGATGGTGAACTCGCGCACGACCTCCAGCTCGGGCGGCACCAAGGACTGCAGCTGCCATTCGAAGAAGCTGACCGCTCGCGAATGGAAAAGGGTCTGCGGACTCACGAAAACGAGGCTCCCGTCGATCAGCTCCGTATGCGGAGGCAGATTCGGGAGTGTGTCCAGGTCATCGGCGGTCCAGCCGCCCTCGGGCGGGACCGCCCACCGCGGCTCGGAGGCCTCGGGTTCGATGCTCATCATTGCTCCCATGGGGAGGAGTCTCGCGGGCCCGACCAGCGTATCCGCCGGGAACCGGATGCGGATGACCCGAACGTGTGAACGCCTCTCGTGCCGCTGACCGCACCGCGCCGCCCGGGACCGGCTAGTCCCCGCCACCTCCCCCGCAGCCGCCCCCGCCCCCGTCGCTCCAGGCGCCGCCGCCGTCACTGCTTCCGCCGCCGGACTGGTTCTGGCGGACGTTGTGGTGGACCGCCGAGGCGAACCACAGGGCGCGGCGTACGGTCTTCATCCCGGAGCGGCCTTCGCGGCCGGCGGTGGTGAGGGTGCCGGCGAGGCCTGTCGCCGAGACGAGGCCGGCCAGGGCGCGGCTGCGCTGGTCCGGGAAGCCCCGGGCCTCCGCCTGGCCGAAGCGCCAGCGGGTCGCGCCGGTCAGGTCCGGGTCGCCCGGGAAGTGCCGCTGGTAGGGGAACAGGCCGAGGAATCGGCGGTGCTCGCGGCGCAGGACGCCGCGTTCCACCAGGTGGTCCAGGTGGCGTTCCTCGGCATTGCGGCCGTACAGCCGGATCCAGCTCTTGGCGCTGGTCCCCGCGCGGAAGCGCTTCTTCTTGGCGGATGGCTGGTCGAGCGTGCTCAGCAGCGAGGCGAGCAGCGGGTGGGCCGGGTCCAGGGGGGTGACCACCTGGACCCGGCCGCGCTCCTCGCGTATCCGGCCCTGGAGCTCCAGCTCGGCGAGGACCGCGCCGGCCGTGCCGTACCGCAGATGCGTGCGGTCGCAGAGCGGCTTGCCGCGCTCCGGGTCCAGCGTCAGCAGGAGCAGTTCCTCGGGCAGCGTCAGCACGGGGACGCCGGGGCCGGAAGGCGCGGGAGTCGTCATGGCGCGGTGACGATCCTTCCGGTGACGTCGCCGAGGCCCACGCGGGTGCCGTGCGGTCCTGGCGCCCAGGCGGTCAGCGTGACCGTGTCGCCGTCCTCCAGGAACGTCCGCTTGCCCTCGGGGAGTTCGAGTGCGTCGCGGCCGTTCCAGGTCAGCTCCAGGAGCGAGCCGCGCTGGGCGGGCTCGGGGCCGCTGACCGTGCCGGAGCCGTACAGGTCGCCGGTGCGCAGCGAGGCACCGTTCACCGTCATATGGGCGAGCTGCTGGGCGGCTGTCCAGTACATCGAGGCGAACGGGGGCTCGGCGACGACCTGCCCGTTGATCTCGACGGTGATCCGGATGTCGAAGCCGCCCGGCTCCTCGTCCTCGGCGTCGTCGAGGTAGGGCAGGAGCGGGAAGTCCCGGGCGGGCGGGGCGGTGCGGGCCGCGTCCAGGGCCTCCAGCGGGGTGACCCACGCCGATACGGAGGTGGCGAAGGACTTGCCGAGGAACGGGCCGAGCGGCACGTACTCCCAGGCCTGGAGGTCGCGCGCGGACCAGTCGTTGAGGAGCGAGAGCCCGAAGACGTGCTCGCGGAAGTCGGCCAGCGGGACCGGGGCGCCGTGGGCGGAGGGGACGCCGACGACGAAGCCGACCTCGGCCTCGATGTCGAGCTTCACCGAGGGCCCGAAGACGGGGGCCGGGTCGGTGGGGGCCTTGCGCTGGCCGCTGGGGCGCACGACGTCCGTGCCGGAGACCACGACGGTGCCGGAGCGGCCGTGGTAACCGATCGGCAGGTGCTTCCAGTTGGGGGTGAGCGCGTCGCCGTCCGGCCGGAAGATCTTCCCGACGTTGGTGGCGTGGTGCTCGCTGGCGTAGAAGTCGACGTAGTCCGCGACCTCGTACGGCAGGTGCAGGGTCACCGCGTCCACCGGGTGCAGCAGCGGTTCGATGTCCGCGCGGTGGGCGGGGACGGTCAGCCAGGCGGTGAGCGCGCGGCGCACATCGCTCCAGGCGGTGCGGCCCGCCGCGAGGAGCGGCGTCAGGCTCGGCCGGTCCAGCAGCCCCGCGTAGGGGGAGCCGAGCGTGTGGGCGGCGGCCCCGGCGTCCAGGACGTGGTTGCCGATGCGGACGCCGACCCGGCGGACGTCGGGGTGGTCGGGGGTGGAGAACACACCGTACGGAAGGTTGTGCGGGCCGAAGGGGTCGCCCTCGGCCAGATCGAGCGGGCTGCTCTGCTCGGGCATGTGGTGCTGCCTCGCTTTCCAGGTCGCGTTGGGGGACACGTTACGTCGGGGCTCCTACCCAGCGGCAGTGCCCCGACTATCCCCAACTGTGCGCATTGCCCGGAAAGTTCAGTGGCCCCCCGGGGGACATCCCCGGGGCCGGAACAGGAGACGCGCGCGCCGCTCAGCCCGCCGTGCGCGGGATGCGCTTCTCCCAGGTGCGGTGGAAGACGACTTCTTCGCCGTCCTTGCAGACCACCTCGTTGGAGGTGATGAAGTCGTGCTCGTCGGCGGCGATCTCGGAGCGGGTCTCGATCTCCACGTCCCAGGCCATCTCCGGGCGGTGCAGCCGGATCCGCCAGTCGGAGCGGGTCCGCGCGGAGAGCGGGTCGTCCTGCTGGATCGTGTACGTCTCCAGGGCGTCCTCGGTGAATTCGAGGCCGTCCGGGTAGACCCGCGTACCGCCGTAGCGGGGGTCGACCTCCAGCCGCCATTCGCCCTTGGCGACGTCGCGGACGACGAGGCGTTCGGGGCGCGGCTCCTCCAGGGTGACCGGGTAGACCACGCCGAGCGGTTCGGACTGTTCCGGTTCGCCGAAGGTGATCGCCGGGTCCTCGGTGTGGCGGCGCACCGGCAGTTCGACGAAGCTGCCGTCCGCGTCGAGGGTGAAGCCCGCCGAGCCGGCCTGCGGCCAGATCCAGGGCCAGTACGAGGAGGAGACGGCGAGCCGGATGCGGTGGCCGGGCGGGAAGGTGTGCCCGATGCCGTTGAGGTCGAAGACGACGTCCTCGGTCTCGCCGGGGGGCCAGTCCTCGGTACGGTCGCGGCCGTGCCGGGCGGCGAGGTTGAGGACGCCCCGGGTGACCAGGGTGGAGGAGCCGTCGGGCGCGACGTCGCAGAGCCGGGCGATGGCCTGGCCGCGCGGGACGTCCATCCGGATGCGGAGCTTCACCCGGGGGCGGCCGAGGATCTCGATCGGCGCCTCCTCGACGGGGAATTCGAACGAAACCGACTTGGCGTCCTCGTCCCGCTGGTCCGGCGGCAGGTCCGCGTCGTTGCCGAACGGGAAGAAGCGGCCCGCGTCCACGCCGGTCTGCTGCGGCGATGCGACGATCCGCTCACCGCCCTGGAGGGCGTACGCCACCGGGGAGACGTTCTCCGAGGGCCAGGAGGCGTCCCCGACCCAGCGTCCTGGCAGCGTCTCGTACACCGTGGCGGGCGGGTGCGAGCCGCTGATCCAGGACCGCAGCAGCGGCTCCCGCATCACGCCCGTCTCCTTGCCCTTGAGGTGCTGGTTCCACCAGCGCAGCGTCTCCTGGAGGAAGCCGATCCCGGGCCCCGGCGGCAGCCCCCGGTCCGGGTACTGGTGCGACCACGGCCCGATGATCCCGCGCACCTGCGCCGGGTCCAGGTGCTCCACGAGCCGCAGGACGGTGTCGCGGTACGGGTCGTGCCAGCCGCCGACCGCCAGCACGTTGGCCTTGATCGCGCCGTAGTCCTCGCAGACGCTGCCGTGCTTCCAATAGGCGTCGCGGCTCTGGTGGGCCAGCCAGGTGTGGACGAAGGGGTCGACGGCCTCCAGCCGCTTCAGCCACATCTCCTTCCAGTCGTCGCCGACCTGCGCCGGGTCCGGCGGACGGCAGACGAAGGCGAGCATGGTGGCCGCCCAGGCGTGCATGTCCACCGCGAGGACGGAGCCGCCCATGTAGTGGACGTCGTTGTCGTAGCGGTCGTCGGCCGAGCAGACGGTGACGATCGCCTTCAGCGGCTCGGGGGCGAGCGCGGCGATCTGGAGCGAGTTGAAGCCGCCCCACGAGATCCCGAACATCCCGACCCGGCCGGAACACCACTCCTGCTGGGCCAGCCAGTGGATGACGGCGACCCCGTCCTGAAGCTCCTGCGCGTCGTACTCGTCGCCCGGCAGCCCTTCGCTGTTGCCGTGGCCCCGGACGTCGACCCGTACGGAGGCGTAGCCGTGGCCCGCGTACCAGGGGTGGCGCTGCCAGTCGCGGGGCGCGGTCCAGTCGCTCAGCCGGTAGGGCAGGTACTCCAGCAGGGCGGGGACCGGTTCGTCGGTCAGCGGCCGCCAGATCCGGGCGTAGAGCAGGGTGCCGTCGGGCAGCGGGATGCGGACGTCCTCGCGGGTGGTCTCGTACGGGAACTCGGTCGTGATGTTCATGGGTCACCTCGGTGGGGGACGGGGGACGCCTCTGCGGGGCTGCTGGGGGCTAGTGGACGGGGTGCATCGTGCGCCTCAGCCAGGGCGCGGCGAGGATCATCGCCACACCGGCCGCCACGGCGATCGCCCCGTTGACGCCGAAGTACGCGGGGTTGGAGACCTCGCCGTACAGCTTCACGATCTGGGCCTGGATGCCGTTGGCCAGGGCGAGGGAGAGGAACCACAGGGCCATCGTCTGGCTGGCGAACGCCTTCGGGGCGAGCTTGGTGGTGGCGGACATGCCGGAGGTCTCCAGCAGGATGTCGCCGAGCCCGAGCAGCAGGTACGAGCCGACGATCCACCAGGCCGCCATGCGGTACGTGTCGTCGGCGTGCCCGGAGGTCGGCAGGACCATCAGGAGGAAGGAGAGCCCGCCGAGGATCACGCCGAACGCGATCTTGTTGGAGGCGTGCGGCTGGCGGGGCCCCATCTTCGCCCAGACGGCGGCCACGACCGGGGCGAGCGCGACCTCGAAGGCGCCGAGGGCGGAGGCGTACCAGCTGGCCGGGAAGGTGAAGCCGAAGACCTCGGTCCGGGCGTTGGTCGACGCGAGCAGCATCATCGTCGAGTACGCCTGGAAGAGGATGAAGTTGAAGACGACGGACCCGAGGAAGAGGACGACGTACGGGCGCAGCCTGCCGCGCTCCTCGGCGGTGACCCGGGGGGAGCGGAACATCACCACGAAGTAGACGACCGGGGCGATCACCGAGATGACGGTGAGCACGTCGACGAACCGGTCCATCGTCAGCCAGCCCGCCAGGGCCAGTGCGGTGGCGACGACGGCGACCACGACGGCCCCGCCGACGATCAGCCGGACCGCGCGGCGCATCGCGTCGGGGGCCAGCGCGAATTCGGCGGCGTGCTTACGCCCGGCCAGGTGACGGCGGCCCGCGACGTACTGGATCAGGCCGAAGGTCATGCCGATCGCGGCGGCCGAGAAGCCCCAGTGCCAGCTCCAGTGCTCGCCGAGCCAGCCGGTGATCAGCGGTCCGGCGAACGCGCCGATGTTGATGCCCATGTAGTAGAGGGCGAAGCCGGCGTCGCGCCGTTCGTCGTCGGTGCGGTAGAGCTTGCCGACCATGGAGGCCACATTGGGCTTGAGCAGGCCCGTTCCGGCGCTGATCAGGCCGAGGCCCACCCAGGTCATGGCGTCGGTGGGGACGGCCATGGAGTAGTGGCCGCAGGCGATGAGGATGCCGCCGTAGAGCACCGCCCGGTACGAGCCGAGGATCCGGTCGGCCAGCCAGCCGCCGGCCACGGAGACCAGATAGACCAACGTCCCGTACGCCGCGGAGACGGAGGCGGCGGTGCCGGGGTCCATGGCCATGCCGCCGTTGGCCACCGTGTCGGCGAAGAACAGCACCAGGATGGCCTGCATGCCCAGGAAAGAGAACCGCTCCCAGACCTCCAGGCCCGACAGGGTCATCAGGCCCCGTGGCTGCCCGAAGAAGGCGTGGTCGTCCTCGGGCGGGGGCTGGGCCGGCTCGGCGGCGGCGGGACTGTGGGACAAAGCGGAGACTCCTGATCGTATGAGCTGATCCCGAACATACCGGCGGTGATGGGAAGCCGCCCACGGTGATCCATAGCGGACCGGATACGCTGAAGTTGTTTCGAGACCTAGCGACACATCGACATCGAGTGTGATCGTCAGCAGACAGGAGATGCCCCCGTGACCGTCGTCGGGCCGTTCGGACTGCACGTGCGGGACCAGGCTCTTGAGGCCGATGTCCAGTCGGGCCTGGCCGCTGTCGAGGCGGGGCTGCTCGAAGCCACCAAGAGCGACGTCCCCTTCATCACGGACGCCGCCCAGCACCTGGTGCGTGCGGGGGGCAAGCGGTTCCGTCCCTTGCTGGTCATGCTCGCGTCACAGTTCGGCGATCCCGACGCGCCGGGAGTCATCCCCTCGGCCGTCGTCGTCGAGCTGACCCATCTGGCCACGCTGTACCACGACGACGTGATGGACGAGGCCGACGTGCGGCGCGGGGTGCCCAGCGCCAACACCCGCTGGGGCAACTCGGTGGCCGTCCTCACCGGCGACTTCCTCTTCGCCCGCGCCTCCCACATCCTGGCCGACCTCGGCCCCGAGGCCGTCCGTATCCAGGCGGAGGCCTTCGAGCGGCTCGTCACCGGCCAGATCCTGGAGACCGCGGGCCCGCGCGACGGCCGCGACCCGGTCGCCCACTACCTGGACGTGCTCAGCGGCAAGACCGGCTCGCTGGTCGCCGTCTCCGGCCGGTTCGGGGCGATGATGTCCGGCGCGGACGAGCGGACCGTGGACGTCCTCACCCAGTACGGGGAACGGCTCGGCATCGCCTTCCAGCTCGCCGACGACGTCCTCGACATCGCCTCCGACTCCCACGAGTCCGGCAAGACCCCCGGCACCGACCTGCGCGAGGGCATCCCGACGCTCCCGGTCCTGCGGCTGCGCGCCCAGGCGGCGGCCGACGGCAAGCCCGACGACCTGGAGCTCGTCGAACTGCTCGACTCCGACCTGGGCAGCGACGACGCGCTGAACGAGGTGCTGCGCCGGCTGCGCGCCCACCCGGCGCTGGAGCAGGCCCGCCAGGACACCGTGCACTACGCCCAGGCGGCGCGCGCCACGCTCGCCCCGCTGCCCGAGGGCTATGCGAAGGCCGCGCTGGAGGAGCTGTGCGACGCGGTGGTGCACCGCGCGGGCTGAGGTCCGGGAGGCCCCCGATGTGCGGGGGCGGTGACGGTGTGTCACCCGGACGGGGGCGATACCCCTACTGGTTGGCGTACATACCCCTTCCGGTTGTCATACCGGAGCAGTAGGCGGAGTTGATTCCCCGGGCTGACGCTTCGAACCGCCTGATTTGGTCAGATGGTTAACAACGGAAGCCGCCGACCACGGAGGTAGGGCACACCATGGCACCGAACGACAGCGCAGAGACCACCGGCGAGGCCACGAGCACTGTCGTGGGCCGCCGGAAGGCGGCGCGCTACATCGTCCCCGTCGCGGTCGCGGGGGTGGCGGCCGCGACCATCGGGCTCGTCCCGGCGCTCGCGAGCTCCGGCGACCCGGACCTGCCGAAGATCAGCGCACAGGAACTCGTCGAGAAGATCGCCGCTTCCGACGAGGAACAGCTCTCCGGCACGTTCAAGATCAGCACCGACCTGGGCCTGCCCCTCGACGGCCTCGCGGGCTCGCTCGTGCCCGGCGGCGAGGGCAAGGAGGGCGGCAAGGACGGCGGCGCGGCGGCCCCGCAGGACAAGCTCATGGAGCTGACGTCCGGCACGCACACGCTGCGGGTGGCCGCCGACGGCCCGGAGCGGCAGAAGCTCTCCGTCCTCGGGGACGCGTCCGAGTACAGCGTCATCCACAACCAGGGCGAGGTCTGGGCGTACGACAGCAAGTCCGACGAGGTCTACCACGCCGAGGCTCCCGAGGGCCGGGAGGACGGCGGCCACGCGGAGAAGGCCCCCAAGGCCCCCAAGGCTCCGAAGGGCGCTCCGGCCACCCCGAAGGACTTCGCCGAGCAGGCGCTCGCGGCGGCGGGGGACACCACCTCGGTCACCGTGGACGGCACGGCGCAGGTCGCCGGGCGGGACGCGTACCAGCTGCTGATCAAGCCGAAGCAGTCCGGTTCGACGATCGGCTCGATCCGGATCGCCGTGGACGCCGAGAACGGCGTACCGCTGAAGTTCACCCTGGCCGCGGCGAGCGGTGGCAAGGCCGTGGTCGACGCCGGGTTCACCAAGGTCGACTTCGCCAAGCCGGCCGCGTCCACGTTCGCCTTCACGCCGCCCAAGGGCGCCAAGGTGACCGAGGCCGACGAGCTGGAGACCGGCAAGGACGAGCACGGCGCGGCGCAGAAGGCGCTGCCCGGGCAGCTGGCCGAGCTGGACGGCCTCGCGGGCGAGGGCGGCTTCAACGTCATCGGGGAAGGCTGGACCTCGATCGCCGAGATCAAGTCCCCCGGCGGCAAGGGCCTCCCCGAGGCCGGCTCGGACGACATGCCGGCCGAGGCGCAGGGCTTCATCGACGCGCTCGGCGACAAGGTCACCGGGAAGTTCGGCTCGGGCACGGTCTTCAAGACGCGCCTGGTCAACGCCCTGCTGACGGATGACGGCTCGGTGTACGTCGGAGCGGTGACGAAGGACGCGCTGGTGCGCGCAGCCGACGCCGCCGCCAAGTAGAACCGTTCCAGGGACACCTGGACACCCGGCCGCCGTGGCCGCCACGCACC
>NZ_JBHXJG010000068.1:0-30350 GCF_042723425.1 Streptomyces sp. NPDC058375
TTCTCCTTCTCCTTCTCCTCCGACACGCCTTCCTCCTCCTTGCTCCCGGTCGCCGTCCACGCGGCGCAGAACAGCAGCAGCTTCGCGGTGAAGTTGATCCACAGGAGCAGGGCGATCGGCACGCCGAACGCGCCGTACATGCTCTTGCCCGCCACGCCCCTCATGTAGCTGCCGAGCAGCAGCTTGAGCAGTTCGAAGCCGACCGCCCCGAGCAGCGCCGCCACCATCAGCCGCCGCCGGGGCGGCTCCACGCCGGGCAGCAGCGTCAGCAGATAGAGCAGCAGCAGGAAGTCGGCGACGACCGCGACCGCCAGCGCGGCCACCCGCAGCAGGATGCCGCCCACCCCGTCCTCGGGGATGCCGATCAGGTCGGCGGTCCAGCCGACCGCCGTCGAGCCGACGGTGGAGACCGCCAGGGTGGCGAGCGCCGCACCGCCGAGGCCGACCAGCAGCACGGCGTCCTTCACCTTGGCGACGACGGGGTTGGCCTCCTGGACGTCGTCCAGCTCCCAGACCGCACGCAGGCATTCGCGCATCGAGCCGACCCAGCCGACACCGGTGAACAGCAGCAGCGCACCGGCCACCAGACCGACCGTGCCGGCGTTGGCGACCAGCCCGTCGATGCCGAGCTGGTCGGAGATGCCGGGCACCTGATCGGCGATCTTGTCCTTGATGGTGTCGAGCTGTTTGTCGCTCAGCAGGGCGGCGGCGACGGCCGCGCCGACCGCGATCAGCGGGAAGAGCGCCAGGAAGCTGATGAAGGTGATCGCCGCCGCGAGCCTGGCCCAGTGGACCCGGTCGAGCCGCTCGTAGGAACGCCACGCGTGCGTCTCCATCAGCCGGGCGACCAGGGGCCCGATCACCGGGAGTTTCTTGAGCCAGTCCATGACGTCACGCGTACCCTCCTGGGCCCGGAACACCAGCGGCCCGCCCCGGACTCTCCCGGACGTGCCCGGCGGATCTCCGTCACCCTTCGCTGACACTCACTCCATCACCCGTTCCGGTGAGCGAATTCGCCAATGCCGCAAAGGGTATTTCCCGGACGATACGGTCACCCTCATGTCCGTCGACACGGTGTCCTTGACCGGCTGGGGCCGCACCGCCCCGACGACCGCCGTGCGGTTCCGCCCCCGCAGTTACGAGGATGCGGCCGCCGCCGTCCGGGGGCGCGGGCCCCGGGGTGTCATCGCGCGCGGGCTGGGGCGGTCGCCCGGGGACGCGGCGCAGAACGCGGGCGGCTCGGTGCTCGATCTGACGGGCCTGGCCCGGATCGGCGGTGTCGCCGCCGCCGGTACGGTGCGCTGCGACGCGGGGGTGAGCCTGGAGCGGCTGCTGCGGGTCCTGCTGCCGCTGGGCTGGCTCCCGCCGGTCCTGCCGGGGACGGGCAGGGTGACGGTCGGCGGGGCGATCGCCTCGGACCTGCCCGGCCTGGACCACCGGCGGGCGGGTTCGTTCGGCCGGCACGTGAGCGCCCTGGAGCTGCTCACCGCCGACGGCGAGGTGCGTACGGTGCTGCCCGGCACCGCCCTCTTCGACGCGACCGCCGGGGGCCTCGGGCTGACCGGGGTGATCCTGGGCGCCACGCTCCGCCTCCGACGGGTCACCACGGGGCTGATGTCGGTCTCCACCGAGCGCGCCGGGGACCTGGACGACCTGCTGGCCCGTTTCACCGCGGGCGGCGACCGGCTGCCGTACGCCTCCGCCTGGGTCGACCTGATGGCCCGGGGCCGGGCGACCGGACGCGGGATCCTCACCCGGGGGGAGCACGCGACCCCGGATATGCGCCCGGCGCACGCGGGGCGCACATGGCTGTCCCCGCGCTCCGGCGGGGCACAGCGGAGGCCTCCCTTCCCCGGCCTCCCGCCGCTCCCGGACGGACTGCTCGGCCCGGGAGCGGCCGCCCTGTACAACGAGGTCCGCTACCGCGGCGCACCCCGTGCGCGCGCCGCCGAGCTGCGCCCGCTCCCCGCCTTCTTCCACGCGGCGGACGCCCTCCCGGACGTACGCCCGCTCTACGGCCGGGCCGGTCTGGTGCGCTACCGGTTCGCGGTCGGGTACGGCCAGGAGGAAACCCTGCACCGGGTGGTGCGCCGGATCGCTGCGCGCCGGAGCCCCGCCGTGCGGGCCGTGCTCCAGCGGTTCGGGCCGGCGGACCCCGGCCTGCTGTCGTTCGCCGCGCCCGGCTGGTCGCTGGCGCTGGATCTGCCCGCGGCCCTGCCCGGTCTTGCCCGCTTCCTGGACGGCGTCGACGAGGAGGTGGCCGCCGCCGGGGGCCGGGTCTGCCTGGCGAAGGACTCCCGGATGCGGCCGGAGACGGCGGCCGCGATGTACCCGCGGCTGGCGGAGTTCCGGGAGCTGCGGGCGCGGCTGGACCCGACGGGGGCGTTCCGCTCCGACCTGTCGCGCCGGCTCGGACTGTGATCCGCCCCCAGAAAATCCCACCCCACCTGACCAGGAGCTCTCCGTGAAGGATGCCTTCGGCGCCCCGCAGTCCCTGCTCGTCCTCGGCGGCACATCGGAGATCGCCCTGGCCACCGCGCGCCGGCTGATCGCCCTGCGCACCCGCCGGGTCTGGCTGGCCGGGCGCCCCTCCCCCGCCCTGGACGCGGCCGCCGCCGAACTGCGCGGGCGCGGGGCCGACGTACACACCGTCGACTTCGACGCGCTGGACTCCGCCTCCCACGAGGTCGCCCTCGGCAAGGTCTTCGCGGAGGGCGACATCGACGTGGTGCTCATGGCGTTCGGGGTCCTCGGCGATCAGGCGCGGGACGAGGAGGAGCCGATGGCGGCGGTCCGGGTCGCCCAGACCAACTACACGGGGGCGGTCTCCGCCGGGCTGGTGTGCGCCGTCGCACTGCAGGCACAGGGGCACGGTTCGCTGGTGGTGCTGTCCTCGGTGGCCGGGGAGCGTGCCCGGCGCGCGGACTTCATCTACGGCTCCAGCAAGGCGGGCCTCGACGCGTTCGCGCAGGGGCTCGGGGACGCGCTCCAGGGGACCGGGGTGCAGGTGATGGTCGTCCGGCCCGGTTTCGTACGGACCCGGGCCACGGCGGGGCGGCCGGAGCAGCCGCTCGCGACCGGTCCCGAGGAGGTCGCGGAGGCGATCGTCACGGGGCTGCGGCGGCGCTCGGAGACCGTGTGGGTGCCCGGTTCACTGCGGGTGGTGATGGCGGCGCTGCGGCACGTGCCGCGGCCGCTGTTCCGGCGGCTCCCGGTCTGAGACGCCCGCGGATCAGCCGGTCCGGTCTCCGGCTCTACGGCAGCGCGTTCAGGGCCGCAGCGACGGGGCCGACGGCGAGGCGTCGATCGTGTAGCCGCCCTGGGCGGGGACGGCGGGCCCCCCGCCGCCTCCGCCGAACGGGAAGTCGCGGAGCTTGCGCCAGACGGCGTCCGGGCCCTGCTCGTACAGCGCGAAGGAACCGCAGGTCCAGGCCGCCTCGTAGTCGGCGAGCTCCTCGTAGGCCCGGTCCATGGCCTCCTCGGAGATGCCGTGGGCCACGGTGACGTGCGGGTGGTACGGGAACTGGAGCTCGCGGACCAGGGGCCCCGAGGCGTCCCGGACCCGCTTCTGGAGCCAGGAGCAGGCCGAGGCGCCCGCGACGACCTGGACGAAGACGACCGGGGAGAGCGGGCGGAAGGTGCCGGTGCCGGAGAGCCGCATCGGGAACGGGCGGCCGGCCGTGGCGATCGTTTCGAGGTGCGCCTCGATCGCCGGCAGGTCCGCCGAATCCGCCTCCGTCGGCGGGAGCAGGGTGACGTGGGTGGGAATGCCGAAGGCGGCAGGGTCCCCGAAGCTCGCGCGGCGTTCCTGGAGCAGGCTGCCGTAGGGCTCCGGGACCGCGATCGAAACGCCGAGCGTTACGGTCCCCACGTCGTTCTCCTCCGTCGTCGATGGTCGTTTTCCGGTCATGCCGCGCGGGCCGGGTGTCCGGCCCGCGCGTTCCGCCGCAAGTGTGACCCCTGCGGCCAGGATCTCGCCAGGGTCCTTGGACTCAGTGCTTCGCGGGCAGGAAGCCCATCCGGTCGTACGTCTGCGCCAGCGTCTCCGCGGCGACGGCCCTGGCCTTCTCCGCTCCCTTGGCCAGGATGGAGTCCAGCGTCTCCGGGTCGTCCAGATATTCCTGGGTGCGGGCCCGGAAGGGAGTGACGAATTCCACCATGGCCTCGGCCAGGTCGGTCTTCAGCGCACCGTAGCCCTTGCCCGCGTACTTCCGTTCCAGATCCTCGACGGGGCTGCCCGAGAGGGTGGAGAGGATCGTGAGCAGGTTGCTGACGCCCGGCTTCTTCTCCTCGTCGAAGCGGATCACCGTGTCGGTGTCGGTGACGGCGCTCTTCACCTTCTTCGCGGCGGCCTTCGGGTCGTCGAGGAGGTTGATGAGGCCCTTCGGCGTGGAGGCCGACTTGCTCATCTTGACCGCCGGGTCCTGGAGGTCGAAGATCTTCGCCGTCTCCTTGAGGATGTACGGCGCGGGGACGGTGAACGTCTGTCCGTACCGGCCGTTGAACCGCTCGGCGAGGTCGCGGGTCAGCTCGATGTGCTGGCGCTGGTCCTCGCCCACCGGGACCTGGTTCGCCTGGTAGAGCAGGATGTCCGCGACCTGGAGCACCGGGTAGGTGAAGAGGCCTACGGTGGCCCGGTCGGCGCCCTGCTTGGCGGACTTGTCCTTGAACTGCGTCATGCGGGAGGCCTCGCCGAAGCCGGTGAGGCAGTTCATCACCCAGCCGAGCTGGGCGTGCTCGGGCACATGGCTCTGGACGAAGAGCGTGCACCGCTCCGGGTCCAGACCGGCCGCCAGCAGCTGCGCCACCGCGAGCCGGGTGTTGGCCCGCAGCTCGGCGGGGTCCTGCGGGACCGTGATCGCGTGCAGGTCGACGACCATGTAGAAGGCGTCGTGGCTCTCCTGCAGCGCCACCCACTGGCGCACCGCGCCCAGGTAGTTGCCGAGGTGGAACGAGCCCGCCGTGGGCTGGATCCCGGAGAGCACGCGCGGACGGGCGGCCGCACCGGTGCGGCCCGTCTGCGGCTGGTCGGTGGGGAGCGAAGGGCGATCAGAGGCCATGCCCCCATTGTCTCAGGTGCGCGGGGCATCTCCGGCAGCCGGTGCGGGGCGGGAAGGGCGCGTCACCGCACGGCCCCGGGGCACGGGAGCGCACGGCTGAGACGAACGGCACATTCCACCCGCCGGGCGCGCGACGGCGGGCGCGCCGGTCGGTGGAGGTTTCCCGGCGCGGGATCCGACCGACGATACAAAGTGGGCACCACCCGCCGCCCAGCCGCACGACGAACGGAGATCCCGTGTCGACCACGGAAACCGCCATCGCCTCCGCCGAGGCGCACAGCGCGCACAACTACCACCCGTTGCCGGTCGTCGTGGCCTCGGCCGAGGGCGCCTGGATGACCGATGTCGAGGGCCGCCGCTACCTCGACATGCTCGCCGGATACTCGGCGCTCAATTTCGGCCACGGCAACCGCCGGCTCATCGACGCGGCCAAGGCCCAGCTGGAGCGCGTCACGCTGACGTCCCGGGCCTTCTACCACGACCGGTTCGCCGAGTTCTGTACGGAGCTGGCGGCGCTGTGCGGCATGGAGACGGTGCTGCCGATGAACGCCGGGGCGGAGGCCGTGGAGACCGCGGTGAAGACCGCCCGCAAGTGGGGCTACCGGGTCAAGGGCGTGCCGGACGGCATGGCGAAGATCATCGTGGCCTCGGACAACTTCCACGGCCGCACGACGACGATCGTCAGCTTCTCCACCGACCCGGAGGCGCGGGCCGACTTCGGCCCGTACACCCCCGGCTTCGAGATCGTGCCGTACGGGGATCTCACCGCGATGCGGGAGGCGATGACCGAGAACACCGTGGCGGTGCTGATCGAGCCGATCCAGGGCGAGGCGGGGGTGCTGGTGCCGCCTGCCGGCTATCTCCCCGGCGTACGGGAGCTGACCCGCGAGCGGAACGTGCTGTTCATCGCGGACGAGATCCAGTCGGGTCTGGGCCGGACGGGGAAGACGTTCGCACTGGACCACGAGGGTGTGGCACCGGACATGTACGTGCTCGGCAAGGCGCTGGGCGGCGGCGTGGTGCCGGTCTCCGCGGTGGTGTCGTCGGCGGACGTGCTGGGGGTGTTCCGGCCCGGCGAGCACGGCTCGACGTTCGGCGGGAACCCGCTGGCCTGCGCTGTGGCGCTGGAGGTCATCGCGATGCTGCGGACCGGCGAGTACCAGCAGCGGGCGGCCGAGCTGGGCGACCATCTGCACCGGGAGCTGGGCCTGTTGACGGGCGGCGGCGCGGTGGAGGCGGTGCGCGGCCGGGGGCTGTGGGCGGGCGTGGACATCGCTCCGGCGCTGGGCACCGGGCGGGAGATCTCCGAGAAGCTGATGGAGCAGGGCGTGCTGGTGAAGGACACCCACGGCTCGACGATCCGGATCGCCCCGCCGCTGGTGATCAGCAAGGAGGACCTGGACTGGGGCCTGGACCGGCTGCGTACGGTGCTGAGCGCCCGGTAGGAGACGGATTCACATAAGGATTCAGAGGATGACGTGGGGCAGGAAGCGGGCGTACTCGTCCGTGACCGGCCCCGCCGACTCCCGGATGCCGAGCCCCGCCGCCTCGCCCTCGACGGTCCACGCGCCGAGCACCACCCGGTTGCCGTCGATCTCGGGCAGCGGGGCCAGCTCCTGGTAGCAGCACGGCTCGTCGCGCAGGACGGGCGGCGAGCCGGGGCCGTGGAGGTCGACCCCGGCTCCCTCGCGGCCGAGCAGCGGCTTGGAGACATATCCCGCCCCGCCGGGCCCCGCCAGCTCGCGCGGTCCGTCGAGATGGGCGGGCAGCAGGTTCGGGTGGCCGGGGTACAGCTCCCAGAGGATCGCCAGCAGGGCCTTGTTGGAGAGCAGCATCTTCCAGGCGGGCTCGATCCAGCAGGTGGTGCCGGAGCCGCCGCCGTTGTCGAGGGTGTCCAGGACCTGCGGGCCGAAGCGGTCCGTGGCCAGCCACTCCCAGGGGTAGAGCTTGAAGCAGCTGCGGATGAAGCGCAGCCGGTCGTCGACGAACCGGCCCGACAGCCGGTCCCAGCCGATCTCCTCGACGGACAGCGCGTGCGTCTGAAGACCGGCCTGGTCGGCGGTCTCGCGCAGATACGCGACCGTCATCAGGTCCTCGCCCAGTTCGTCGCCGTCGGAGTGGACGAAGTGCAGCGGGCCCGGCGGCAGCAGGGGCGCCTGCCGCTTCCAGGCGTCGACGAGCCGCTCGTGCAGGGAGTTCCACTGGTCGGCCCCGGGGAAGCGGTCCTCCATCCAGAACCACTGCGCGCTCGCGGCCTCCACCAGCGAGGTGGGGGTGTCGGCGTTGTACTCCAGCATCTTCGCCGGGCCGCTCCCGTCGTAGCGCAGGTCGAACCGCCCGTACACGGACGGCAGTTCGGCGCGGCGGCGCCAGGACTCGGCGACGAGGGCGGCGAGCCGCGGGTCGGTGATGCCGAGATCGGCGAAGCGGTTCCGCTCGACGATGTGCGCGGCGGCGGCCAGGCACATCGTGTGCAGTTCCCCGACGACCTCCTCCAGCGCCTCGACCTCGGGCAGCGAGAAGACGTAGTAGGCGCTCTCGTCCCAGTACGGGCGCAGCGAGTCGTCGGGGTAGCGGGTGAGCGGATAGACGACGCCCTGCGCTTCGACGGTCTCCTGCCAGCCGGGGCGCGGCTCGATCGTGCGGCGCTCCACGGTGCTCAGCCTCCGCCGGACTTGGAGCAGCCGAAGCCGCCGCGGTCGACCGCGGACTTGTCGAAGCTGCCGCCCTGCACCTTGCCGCTGTCGCTCTTGCCGCCGTAGTAGTACGAGCCGCTGCCGCCGCTGCGGCATTCGGAGCTGGGCAGGGTCTTCTGGGTCGTGCGGTCGGCGCAGCGCTTGTCCGGCTCCGAGCCGCAGGACGTGATCGTCAGGGCGAGCAGCCCCATGCCGCCGAGCACGACCGTGCTCGACCTCAGCCTTCGTGTGGCCATGTTCGGTTCTCCCCCGTGGTACGCGATCGGATCCGGGCTTCTCGTTCGCGCGTGCGCAACCGGACCTCTTGTCAGACTAGTTCGACGTACGGCCGGTTCGAAACCTGCGTTTCACCAAGGGTTCGGCCGTGACCTACGGGAGCACCCGGCACAGGGCGTCCAGCGCGCCCGCCCAAGCGCTCTCCGACGGCGAGCCGTAGCCGATCACCAAGGCGTCGCGGGCGGCCGGGGCGTCCGGGTGGCGGTAGCGGGACAGGCCCTCCAGCGCCAGGCCCTGGAAGGCGGCCGCCTGGACCACCGAACGCTCGGCGCCCGCGGGGAGTTCGAGGACCGCGTGCAGCCCGGCCGCGATCCCGCTGACCTCGATGCCCGGCGCGCGCTCCGCGAGCGCCGCGACGAGCTGGTCGCGGCGGCGCCGGTAGCGCAGCCGCATGGAGCGCACATGCCGGTCGTACGCCCCCGAGGCGATGAACTCCGCGAGCGTCAGCTGGTCGGGCGAGCCGGACATCCAGTCGGACACGCCCTTGGCGGCCACCGCCTCCCCCACCAGGTGCCGCGGCAGCACCATCCAGCCCAGGCGCAGCCCCGGGGCCAGCGACTTGCTGGCGGTGCCCAGATACACCACCCGCTCCGGATCGAGGCCCTGGAGCGCGCCCACCGGTTGCCTGTCGTACCGGAACTCCCCGTCGTAGTCGTCCTCCAGGATCAGCCCGCCGGTGGCCCTCGCCCAGTCGACGGCGGCGGCCCGCCGGTCCGGGTGCAGCGGTACGCCGGTGGGGAACTGGTGCGCCGGGGTGAGCAGGACCGCTCCCGCGCCGCGCAGCGCGGCCAGTTCGCCGGTCCGGGAGCCGTGCTCGTCCAGCGGCAGGCACGGGGTGCGCAGCCCGGCCTCGGTGAGCAGGTCGCGGTGGAGGTCGAGGCCGTACGGCTCGACGGCGACCTCACGGACCCGGCGGCGGCGCAGCACCCGGCCCAGCAGCGCGAGCCCGTGCGCGAAGCCGGCGCAGATCACGATGCGCTCCGGATCGGCGTACACCCCGCGCGCCCGCGCCAGGTACTCGGCCAGCACCGTGCGCAGTTCGACGCGCCCGTGCGGGTCGCCGTAGCCGAAGACCTCGTCGGGCGCGGCGGTGAACGCCTTGCGGGCGGCCTTGAGCCAGGCGGTGCGCGGGAAGCCGGACAGGTCCGGCGTGCCGGGCTTCAGGTCGTACCCCGCCCCGGAGCGCACCGGCCGGGCGGGGGCCGCCGCCGGGCCCGTCCGGCGTGGCGCGGACCGCTGGGCGACCCGGGTGCCGGAGCCCTGGCGGGCGGTGAGCCAGCCCTCGGCGACCAGTTCGGCGTAGGCGTCGGCGACCGTGTTGCGGGCGACGCCCAGGTCGGCGGCGAGCACCCGGGAGGACGGCAGCCGGGTGCCGGGGGCGAGGCGGCCGGTGCGCACCGCCTCCCGCAGCGCCTCCATCAGCCCGCTGCGCAGCCCCTGGCCGACCGGCTCCAGATGCAGGTCCGCGCCGAAAGTGGCCCAGGAATCCGTCATGCCAATGGACCATACCGGGGGGCCACCGGGACCGTAACGTCGTCCTCATGACCACCACGCACGAACACCACCACGCCCCCGCCGACCTCGCCCCCGAGCACCCCGCCCGGATCTCCGTCTCCCAGCTCCTCCCCGACGTCTACAAGGCGATGGTCCGGCTTGACATCGCCGCCCGCCAGGGCCTGGACCCGGTCCTGGTCGAGCTGGTGAAGATCCGGGCCTCGCAGCTCAACCAGTGCGCGTTCTGCCTGGACATGCACAGCAAGGACGCGCTCGCGGCGGGCGAGTCCGTCGAGCGGATCGTGCAGCTCAGCGCCTGGAAGGAGTCGCAGCACTTCTACACCCCGAAGGAGCTGGCGGCGCTCGCGCTCACCGAGGCGGTCACCGTCCTGACCGACGGCTTCGTCCCGGACGAGGTGTACGCGGAGGCCGCGCAGCACTTCGAGGAGACGGAGCTGGCCCAGCTGATCGCCGCCATCACGGTGATCAACGCCTGGAACCGCTTCGGCGTCACCGGCCGGCTGGCCCCGGGCCACTACACGCCCGGCGACTTCAAGAGCTGATCACGGGTCCTCAAGGGCTGATCACGGGTCCTCAGAACGGGAACGCGCGAGCGCCCCCGGCACCAGGTGCTGCCGGGGGCGCTCGACGTACCGCGGGTGCGGGTGCGGCTCAGATGAGGCCGAGCTCGCTGACCGCGTCGCGCTCCTCGGTGAGCTCCTTGACCGACGCGTCGATGCGCGCACGGGAGAAGTCGTTGATCTCCAGGCCCTGGACGATCTCGTACTTCCCGTCCTTCGTGGTGACCGGGAAGGAGGAGATGATGCCCTCGGGGACGCCGTAGGAGCCGTCCGACGGGATGCCCATCGAGGTCCAGTCGCCGTCGGCGGTGCCGTTGACCCAGGTGTGGACGTGGTCGATGGCGGCGTTGGCGGCCGAGGCGGCGGAGGACGCGCCACGGGCCTCGATGATCGCGGCGCCGCGCTTGGCGACGGTCGGGATGAAGGTGTCGGCCAGCCACACCTCGTCGTTGACGACCTCGGCGGCGTTCTTGCCGGCGATCTCCGCGTGGAAGATGTCCGGGTACTGGGTGGCCGAGTGGTTGCCCCAGATCGTCAGCTTCTTGATGTCGGAGACGGCGGCGCCGGTCTTGGCGGCCAGCTGCGAGATCGCGCGGTTGTGGTCCAGGCGGGTCATCGCGGTGAAGCGCTCGGCCGGTACGTCCGGGGCGGCGGCCTGCGCGATGAGCGCGTTGGTGTTGGCCGGGTTGCCGACGACGAGGACCTTGATGTCGTCCGCGGCGTGGTCGTTGATGGCCTTGCCCTGCGGCTTGAAGATGCCGCCGTTGGCGGCGAGCAGGTCGCCGCGCTCCATGCCCTTGGTACGCGGGCGGGCGCCGACGAGCAGGGCGACGTTCGCACCGGCGAAGCCGACGTTCGGGTCGTCGGTGATCTCGATGCCCCGCAGCAGCGGGAAGGCGCAGTCGTCGAGCTCCATCGCGGTGCCCTCGGCGGCCTTGAGGCCCTGCGGGATCTCCAGGAGGCGGAGGTTGACCGGCACGTCCGGGCCGAGCAGGTGGCCGGAGGCGATGCGGAAGAGCAGCGCGTAGCCGATCTGGCCGGCTGCGCCGGTCACGGTGACATTCACGGGAGTGCGGGTCATGGCGGTCTCCGTTAGACAGCTGGCGGTGGGGGTTCCGGCCCCTGGTGCCGGACCCTGGTGCTGGACGCCTCTTCCGCCCGACCCGGCCTGACGACCAATCTTGACGTGAAGAGATATCCAGCGGTCAGGCTATCGGACCCGGCCGGGCCGGACCGCCCGCCCCCCTGTGGGACCGCACACAACCGGTCACGCACCGCACGCACGAGCGACGGCGGCCCGGGCCCGTGTCATTCGCCCGGGCCCGTGTCACTCGCCCGGGCCCGTGTCACTCGCCCGGTTCGGCGCAGCCCTTCGTGCCGGAGGTGAGCGTGGCGCAGGCCTTCGCGTCGGACGCCTTCTTCACCGCGACCATCGGGGTGTACGCGTCGGTGTCCCCCATGACCTCGCCGTTCTGCGGGCCGGCGCCCCCGGTGATCTGCACGGTGTCGCCGATCGCCGCCTCGGTGAGGCGGGCCCAGGCGGCGGCGCAGACCTTGCTGTAACGGACCTCGACCTTGCTGCCGCCGACCACGGCGTTGGCCACCGTACGGGCGAACTCGCCGCCGCAGCCCATCGCCTCGGGGTCCTGCCCGGCGCAGTCCGCGCCGCTGCACTCGACGCCCACGGGCAGCTCGGGGGCGGCCGTGGTGGGGGCCGCCGAGGGGGGCGGGGTGGCCTTGGCCGCGTCGTCGCCGCCCGGCGCGAGGAGCACCGCGCCGACCACGACGATCAGCGCGCCGACGGCGCCGACGGCGAGCATGAGGCCCTTGCGGCGGCCTCTGGGCGCCTTGCCCGGTCCGGTGCCGCCGGCGGTCCGGTTCCGGTCGGAGCCGGAGCCGGAGGCGGTGCTCTCCGGCGTGTTCCGCTCCGGTCGCCGCCCGCCCTGGTCCACCCCGCCCTGGTCCACCCCGCCCTGGTCCACCCCGCCCTGGTCCACCCCGCTCTGGTGCGCCCCGCTCTGGTGCGCCCCGCCCTGGTGCGCCCCGCCCTGGTTCGGCACGCCGCCGTACGGTCGGTCCCGGTGGCGTGCCGGTGCCGGTGCGGTGCCGCGCTGGGTGGGGACGATGAGCTGGCGCGTGTCGTCGTCGCCGGGCTCGTGGGCACCGCCGCCGTACGGGTCCTTGCCGTGGGCGTCGCGGGGCGGGGCGTCCATACCGGCAGGGCCCGCGGCGGTGGGAACCCGTGCGCCGGAACCGGACGCGCCGCGTCGGCCGCCGGCGGAGGACCGGCCGGAGCGGCCGCCCGCCGGAGCGCCGGGGGCCGTCGTGCCGAGCTCGCCGAGCGCGGCACGGGCCTGCGTGATGCGGATGGCCTCCATCGTCATGTCATGACGCATCTCGGCCCGGCTCCAGGCCCGTTCCGCCAGCTCCCACATGGTCGTGAGGTGGTGCTGCGGGGTGCCCGTCACCTCGGCGAGGGCCACGACGGCCCCGCGCGGGGCGAGCAGCCGCCCGTTGAGATACCGCTCCCAGGACGTCTTGCTGTAACCCGTGCGGTCGGCCACCGCGTTGATGTTCAGCCCGCTGCGGTCGACGAGCCGGCGCAGCTGGCTGGCGAACTCCCTGATCTGCGGGTCGAGCTCTTCGGGCAGTGCCTTCCAACGAGGCATGGCGTTCCTTTCCCCCCTCATGTCCCCCGGACGTGCTTGCTGTTCCCCGCTGCGGTCGGGCCCCCGGCCCGCGCGTCCCCCGGTCCGTCCGCCGTCGGTCCGTTCCGGACCGTCAGCAGGACTACCCACGAGGATGCGCAAAGCCAGGGTGTCAGTTCCTGACGAGGGGGCGCACGGGAGCATTCGGGACGGGGTGCGCATCTTCACGCGCCTCGAACACTGCGCCGGTCCTTGCCCGGCCACTGCTCTGCCTGCTCCGTGCCGCTCGGTGTGCCGTGACAGTCTGCCATCGTTGCGCGGCGATCACACCGTGCCGGAATGGTCACTTCCGTGCCACAGGCCACAGTGAGCGCTTGTTCCGGCCTTTCATGTCCATGACTCTGGAGTCGGGACGGGGCAAGGCCGCCCATCTCGCCGCATACCGGGGCTTCTTGCCCGGTGGCCCCGTTCCGCCGTGGTGTCCGTCCCCCCTCGGGGGTGGGGACGGCCACCACGGTCCTGATCCGAACAGACCGTTGACCAGGGCCTGTCCTAGCGGATCGTGAAGCGGACCGCGTCCTCCAGGATCGGGACGTCGAGCCACGGTGCGGGCTGGGCGACCAGCGCGAGCAGCACGATCAGCGTGCCCATCAGCCCGTACGTGACGAGGTCGGTGAAGCGGGACCGTACCGCCAGCATCCCGACCGAGGGCACCACCCAGCGCAGCACGGCACCGGTGATCAGCGCGCCGCCGATCAGGATGGTGCCGATGCGGAACGCCTGGTCGAACGGGTCCAGGACCACGATCAGCAGCCCGAGGCCCGCCGCGCAGAGCACGGTGAGCAGCGGCCACTGCCGGGCCGGGGCGGGCGCGTCGCCGGACGCCGCCCGGCCGCCGCCCTCGGGCCGGGCGGTGTCCCGGGTGAACCGCGGGAACCGCCGCGACCGTCGGGGGCGCGCGAGGGGGGCCGTGTCCGTGTCCGTGTTCGTGGCCGTGTTCGTGGCCTCGTCCTTGGCCGTGCCCTTCGCTTCGCCCTCGGCCGGGTCCTTCGCCTCGGCCGCGGCCGTGCCCTTCGCCCCGTCCGTGGCCGGGTGCGACCGGCCGGACGCGGCGTGCCCGTCCGATTCGCTCATCCCGTGGGATTCGTCCGGCCCGTCCTGCCCGTCCGCCCCGTCCGCCGCGCGGCCCGTCGGGGCGGGGTCGGCCGGACTGCTACCAGCACCCATGGAGGTTCCCTCCGGCATCCGGCCGTCAGCCCGCGGCGGCGGCGTCGGCGGCCTCGGCGGCGGCCCGCTCGGCCGCCTCCACCACGTTGACCAGCAGCTGCGCGCGGGTCATCGGGCCGACACCACCGGGGTTCGGGGCGACCCAGGCGGCCACCTCGCGGACCCCCGGGTGCACATCGCCGACGATCTTGCCGTCCGCGTCCCGGCTGACGCCGACGTCGAGCACGGCCGCGCCCGGCTTCACGTCCTCGGGCTTGATCAGGTGCTGCACCCCGGCGGCGGCGACGATGATGTCGGCCTGCCGCAGGTGGGATGAGAGGTCCCGGGTGCCGGTGTGGCACTGGGTCACCGTGGCGTTCTCCGACTTACGGGTCAGCAGCAGCGGGATCGACCGGCCGATGGTGACACCGCGTCCGACGACCACCACGTGCGCCCCGTTGATCTCCACACCGTGTGCGCGCAGCAGCTGGACGACGCCCTGCGGGGTGCAGGGCAGCGGGCCCGTCTCGTTGAGGACGAGGCGGCCGAGGCTCATCGGGTGCAGCCCGTCGGCGTCCTTCTCCGGATCCATCAGCTCCAGCACCCGGTTGGTGTCGATGCCCTTGGGCAGCGGCAGCTGGACGATGTAACCGGTGCACTCGGGGTTGGCGTTGAGCTCCCGGACGACCTCCTCGATCTCCTCCTGCGTGGCGGTGTCGGGGAGTTCGCGCTGGATGGAGCCGATGCCGACCTGGGCGCAGTCACGGTGCTTGCCGTTGACGTACCACCGGCTGCCAGGGTCGTCCCCGACGAGCAGGGTTCCGAGGCCGGGAGTGATCCCCTGGGCCTTGAGGGCCGCCACACGGACGGTCAGATCGGATTTGATCGCGGCAGCGGTGGCCTTGCCATCGAGAATCTGGGCAGTCATGGGCCCATCCTCGCGGATGACCCCGCCCGCATACCAATTGCCGGCGCCACCCCCGTACCGGACATTGCACTTGCACAACGTCCGGGGCTCTGGACTGGACAAACGAGGGTCGCACTTATAACGATGAAGGCCGCGGTTGTACGGGGGGCGGGCCGCTGATCGATGTCCTTCCTCCGTGTGGCCATCTCGTCCCCACACGTCTGTTGAAGGAACACCCCTTATGAGCTTCGGCGACCCGAACAACCCGTACGGGCAGCAGCCCGGCCAGCCTCCCCAGGGCCCGCCGCAGGGACAGCCCGGTTACGGCTACCCGCAGCAGGCTCCGCAGGGTGTCCCGCCGCAGGGCTACGGCTACCCGCAGCAGCCCGGCCAGCCCTACGGCGGCGGGTACCCGCAGCAGCAGCCCGGTTACGGCGGCCAGCAGCCCGGCTACGGCGGCGGCATGCCGGAGCTGGCCCACTGGGGTCTGCGCTTCGGCGGCACGATCATCGACGGGCTCATCATCGGCCTCCCCTACATCGTCTTCGTCGGCATCGGCGCCGGCATGGGCGACTCGACCGGCGGCGTGATGGTCATGATCGGCGCCCTCCTGGCGTTCGGCCTCGGCATCTGGCAGCTGTACCAGGAGGGCACCACCGGCCAGACGATCGGCAAGAAGGCCGTGGGCATCCGCCTGCTGCGCGAGGCCGACGGCCGTCCGCTGGGCTTCGGCATGGCGTTCGTGCGCCGTCTGGCCCACTTCCTGGACAGCATCGCCTGCTACATCGGCTGGCTGTGGCCGCTGTGGGACGAGAAGAAGCAGACGTTCGCGGACAAGGTCTGCTCGTCCGTGGTCGTCAAGGCCAACTGACCGCCGCACCACGTACGTACGAAAGGCCGCACCCGTTCACCGGGTGCGGCCTTCGCGTGTACGGGCCCGGGGCCGCCGTCAGTCGCCCCGGGCGCCCGGGAGCTCCTCCGGCTCCGGCGTCGTGCGCTCCATCACCACGAAGCTGCCGCCCCGGTGCTTGAGCCGGTAGCGCGCCTCGGGGTGCAGCTGCTGTGCGTACGCCACCGGGTCCTCGATCGGACGGGACCAGCCGAAGTCCAGGTTGATGGCGACGATGTCGGGTGCGGTGCCCGGGGCCCCGCCGACCCAGTAGACGGTGCGGTCGGAGGTGAGGTGGGCCATCAGCGTGATGTCCGTCTCGACCCGCGCCCCGGCCGGCACGGCGTCCAGCGCCGCCCGGGCCGCCTTGCTGCGGGCGTCGTCGGTGCGGAAGGTGTCCGGGCGCAGCAGATCGCGCAGCGGCAGGTGCTGGGTCATCGCGACGGCGATCGCGGCGGCGACGGGCACGGCGACCTTCGCGTACGAAGCGAGCCAGGGGCGGTGCGATCCGCGACTGCGGCGGACGCCGTCGGCCATGGCCAGGAAGAGGACCGGCATCAGGATCGCGCTGTAGTGCCAGACCATGCCCCAGTGGTTGCTGTCCTGGGAGAGCAGCCGCCAGCCGAGCGTGGGGAGGATCAGCAGCGTGAGCGGTGAGCGCAGCGCCATGAAGGCGGTGATGCCGATCAGGAAGACCAGCATCTCGATCTTGACGGAGGAGTCGAGGACGCCGAGGACGGAGTCCAGCATCGAGACGTCCTGCTCGCCGTTCTTGTCGATCTTCTGCCAGTAGTCGTAACGGCCGGCGCTGCTGGCCGCCGGGATGAGGACCATCAGCGTGACGACGAAGGCGGCGACCCCGTACGCGGCGAGCAGCGCGCCCTGGAGGCGGCGGCCGTACACGAAGAGCAGGAAGCCGACGACGGCGACGGTCGCGCCGAGGTCCTCCTTGACCAGGACGAGCGGAAGCGACCAGAGCAGGGCGGCCGTCCACCGCTTCAGGAGCAGGGCCCGGCAGACGAGGGCCAGCAGCGGTACGGCGAAGGCGATCTCGTGGAAGTCGGCCTTCACCGCCTCCTGGATGCCCCAGGAGAGTCCGTACGCGACGGTGACGCAGAGCCCGGAGCGTCCGCCGAGGAGCTGCTGCGTGGTGCGGCCGACGATGACCGCTCCGAGCGCGAACAGCGCGGCCTGGGCGAACAGCAGGGACTCGGCGGAGGGCCAGATCCAGTACAGCGGGGCGAGCAGCGCCACGATCGGGGAGAAGTGGTCGCCGAGGATCAGATAGCCGGGGCCCTTGATGTCGACGACCGGGGCGTCGAACCCGGCGTACGCCCTGACCTCCTGCTCGAAGATCCCGAGGTCCCAGGAGGGCGAGTCGAAGCGGGCGTACTGGAAGTGCGCGTAGAGGAAGTAGAGCGCGCAGAGGATCGCACCGGCGATGAGGTACGGGCGCAGGGGTACGTGGCCCAAGGAAGCCTCTCCCGCGCTCGGGGAGTCGTCCGCCGGGCGGGTGTCGGGCCCCGGGTCCTGGGCGGGCAGGCGCCCCGGCTCCGACCGGTCCGTTCCACTCTTGTTCAGCTCAAGCACGGTGACTGTCCCTGCTGGGGATTGCTACGGCCGTGTCATTAGAACAGAGCGGCGAACCTGAGCCGTACGGCGGACACGGCGGCGGCCGCACCCCTGGGGCGGGGTGCGGCCGCTGCCGGACGCCGGAGCGATCAGTGGAAGAAGTGGCGCGTGCCGGTGAGGTACATGGTCACGCCGGCCTTCTTCGCGGCCTCGATCACCAGCTCGTCGCGGACGGATCCGCCGGGCTGGACGACGGCCTTGATCCCGGCGGCCGTGAGGATCTCCAGACCGTCGGGGAACGGGAAGAACGCGTCCGACGCGGCGTACGAACCGGCGGCCCGCTCCTCGCCCGCCCGCGCGACGGCGAGCTTCGCGGAGTCGACGCGGTTGACCTGGCCCATGCCGACGCCGACCGAGGCGCCGTCCTTGGCGAGCAGGATCGCGTTGGACTTGACCGCCCGGGACGCCTTCCAGGCGAAGGCCAGCTCCTTCAGCTCGGCCTCGGTCAGCGCCTCGCCGGTGGCCAGCGTCCAGTTGGCCGGGTCGTCGCCGTCGGCCTGGAGGCGGTCGGCGACCTGGAGCAGCGCGCCGCCGTCGATCGGCTTGACCTCGAACGCGGCGGTGGGGGCCTCGGGGGCGCGCAGCACGCGGATGTTCTTCTTACGGGCCAGCACCTCGACGGCGCCGTCCTCGTAGGCCGGGGCGACGATAACCTCGGTGAAGATCTCCGCGACCTGCTCGGCCAGCTCGACGGTCACCGGGCGGTTGACGGCGATGACACCGCCGAACGCGGAGAGCGGGTCGCAGGCGTGCGCCTTGCGGTGCGCGGTCGCGACGTCGTCGGCGATCGCGATGCCGCACGGGTTGGCGTGCTTGATGATCGCGACACAGGGCTCGGCGTGGTCGTAGGCGGCGCGGCGGGCGGCGTCGGTGTCCGTGTAGTTGTTGTAGGACATCTCCTTGCCGTGCAGCTGCTCGGCCTCGGCGAGACCGCCGTCGCCGGAGGTGTAGAGCGCGGCGGGCTGGTGCGGGTTCTCGCCGTAGCGCAGGACGTTCTTGCGCGTGTAGGTGTCACCGAGGAACTCGGGCAGGCCCGAGTCGTCGGCGGCCGCGTAGTCGTCCGCGAACCAGGAGGCGACGGCCACGTCGTACGCGGCGGTGTGCTGGAAGGCCTCGGCGGCGAGCCGCTTGCGGGCGGTGAGGTCGAAGCCGCCGTCCTTGACGGCGGCGAGGACGTCGGCGTACCGCTCGGTGCTGGTGACGACGGCGACGGAGGGGTGGTTCTTGGCGGCGGCGCGGACCATCGAGGGGCCGCCGATGTCGATCTGCTCGACGCACTCGGCGTCGGAGGCGCCGGACGCGACCGTCGCCTTGAACGGGTAGAGGTTCACCACGACCAGGTCGAAGGGCTCGACGCCCAGCTCGGCGAGCTGCTCGCGGTGGGCGTCCAGGCGCAGGTCGGCGAGGATGCCGGCGTGGACGCGGGGGTGCAGCGTCTTGACGCGGCCGTCCAGGCACTCGGGGAAGCCGGTCAGCTCCTCGACCTTGGTGACCGGGACTCCGGCGGCGGCGATCTTCCCGGCGGTCGAGCCGGTGGAGACGAGTTCGACGCCCGCCTCGTGCAGGCCGCGGGCGAGGTCTTCGAGCCCCGTCTTGTCGTAGACACTGACCAGGGCGCGACGGATGGGCTTATTCACCGACATGACCGAGATGAACCTTTCGTCCCTCAATACGACAGCCGTTACGGGCGATCCGCCCCACGGCCTCGACGAGCAGCGTGCGCTCGACTTCCTTGATGCGTTCGTGAAGGGCGGCTTCGCCCTCCGGGGTGTCCTCCTCGGTCACCTCGACCACGCCCTGCGCGATGATCGGACCGGTGTCGACGCCGTCGTCGACGAAGTGGACGGTGCAGCCCGTGACCTTGACGCCGTACGCGAGTGCGTCACGCACTCCGTGGGCGCCGGGGAAGCTGGGCAGCAGGGCGGGGTGGGTGTTGACGGTCCGGCCGCCGAAGGCGGCGAGGAACGCCGGGCCGACGATCTTCATGAAACCGGCGGAGACGACGAGGTCCGGGCGGTGCTCGGCGACGGCCGCGGCGAGCGCCTCGTCCCAGGCGGCGCGGGTCGCGTGGTCCTTCACCTTGCACACGAACGTGGGGATTCCGGCCCGCTCCGCACGCTCCACGCCACCGGTCCCGGAGCGGTCCGCGCCGACCGCGACGATCCGCGCCCCGTACCCCTCGGGGTCGCCGCCGATGGCGTCGAGGAGCGCCTGCAGATTCGTACCGGATCCGGAGACCAGCACGACCAGCCGGGCAGGAGAGACGGGGGTGGGCGGGGAGGCCACGTCGGGGCCCTTTCTCACGTGATGACCGCGTGGTGACGCAGGTGCGGCATGCTCTTTGTAGGGTCGTACGAATCAATCGCCTCGCCCGATACGGGGAACCCTACGAACGGGCCGACCGTCAGCAACGATACCGGCACACCCGACGGCCCCCACGGGACGGGGGCGCGACCGGGAGGTAGCGTCAGGGGACAGCGAGCCGTCCACCGGGCGGACGAACCGTCCTTCGGGCGGACATGACGAGATGGGGAAGACGTTCACCACATGCCGGACCGACGCCGTCGCACCGCCTTCCGCTTCCCCCGGCCCGAGCGGTCCGCTCCGCTGATGCGGGAACGCCAGTCCTCTTCGCCGGACTCCTCCTCGGGATCCGCGCCGAGCTCCGGCTCCGGCTCCCCCTCCGACCGGAAGCCGCAGGAGGACAACCCGTTCGCCGCGCCGCCCGCGGACCGGCCGGACCAGCCGTGGGAGCCGCGCCGCCCCGCCGCCTCCAAGGGGTCGGACGAGTCCGACGAGAACGGCTCCGGTTCCTCCGGGAGCCGCCCGGCCTGGGGCAGCCAGTGGAGCAGCAAGCAGCCCGGCCGGGGCAACGGCGGCTTCGGCGGCCGCCCCGGCGGGAACGGCGCCGGCGGCCCGGGGGGCAAGGGCGACCCCGATGGCGGCCGTCCGGGCGGACTGCGCTGGGATCCGACCGACCCCGCACAGCGGCGCGCCCGCTACGCCGTGCTCGGCGGCATGTGGGCCTTCTTCTTCGCCCTCTTCGACTTCCCGGAGATCGCCCTGCTGCTGGGCGCGCTCTCGACGTACTGGGCGATCAGCGCGCTCCGCACCCCGCTGAAGAACTCCTCCACCACCACGGACCGTACGGCGGTGGGCGGCGGCTCCGCGGGTGCGCCCACGACCCCTGCTTCGCCCGCCTCACCGGCCTCCCCCGCTTCCTCCGCCTCGGCCGCTCCCACCGCTTCGACCTCTCCGGCCGCTTCGCCGCAGAACGTCAGCAGCAGGCAGCAGACCACGGCGGCGGTCGGCGGGCTGGTGACCGCGCTGCTGGCGCTGCTCATCGTGGCGACGACGTTCACCGTGCAGCTCGTCTACAGCGACTACTACACGTGCGTGAACGACGCTCTGACCAAGTCCGGGTCGGTGGCCTGCAACGACAAGCTGCCGAAGCCGTTGGAGCCGTTCTTCGGCGTCAAGGAGTAGGCCCCGGTCCGCCCGGCTCAGCCGCCGGGCGCTCCGGGACGGGATCGGCGCGGTCAGCCTGACCGGCGCGATCAGTGCGCTCAGTGCGATCAGCAGGACCAGCAGGACCAGCAGGACCAGCAGGACCAGCGATATCAGCGGGGAAGTCGGCCATCAGTCCGCCCGAGCCCCGCTTCAGGGAGGCCCAACGGGCCTCCCTGGTGTCTTTCCCGTGCCACGGGTCGGTCGGCAGGAAGTCGTACGGCTCGAACCCCGCGTCGCCCTGCTCGGCCGCCCGGCCGTGCAGCGCACCGGAGGCCGCTTCGGGCGCCGAGCCGGGGGCCGGTACGGGAGAAGCGGCCGGTGATGGGGAACCGCTCGACCCCGCATCCCCGGACTTCCCCGCCGCCCCGCCCCGTCCGCGCCACGGGGCCCACCACCGGCGCGGACGCCCGACGGCGTCGTCCGCCTCGTCTTCGCACTCCTCCTCGGGTTCCTCTTCCTCGGCTTCGGCCGCAGGGGGATCGTCCGCTTCGGTGACGTCCCTGCGCCAGGCCCAGCCCGGGGTACGCAGGCGCCACAGGCGCAGCAGCAGGGCCGCCGGTACGCCGATGACGGCCGTCCACACCAGCGCCGCCGGGCCGGTCAGCCACCACACCGGGCCGAACGCGCTCAGCGCCCCGGTGCCGAGCGGCCCGCCGGCCACCGCCGTGAGCAGTGCCGTTCCCACGCCGCACCCGAGCGCGGCGAGCAGGGTCACCAGCACCGTCTCGCCCGGGCTCCAGGCCCGGGCGCGCGGCGCGTCGACGGGGGCGGCCCTGCGTACGGTGAACCAGGCGACCGCCAGCGCGGCCGCCAGCGGCACCGCGACGGCCGCCCAGTTCGGCAGGGAGCCCGGCCCCTGGTCCGGCACCGCCGCCAGCAGCGGGAAGTGGGGCACCGCAGGGGTTCCGTCGACGCCCAGCGGGGTGGCGGTGGCTCCCGTACCGAGCGAGAAACCGGGCCCGAGCCCGTACGCCGCTCCCCACAGCGCGGCGTTCGGCACGAGCGAAACGGCCAGCAGGAGCACGGCGACGCGCCCCGACCAGTCGCCCGCGAGCGCCAGGAACGTGTCCTGAGCCGCCCCCGCGTCACGGCCGAGCGCCACCGCGACCAGCAGCGCACCGCCGCCGAGCAGCACCGTCACGCCCGCCGCCGCCGACCGGCACGCGGCCTCGACCCGGTGGCGGAAGAGGGACCGCGCGACGGCCTCCTGGAGCGCCAGGGGCGACCAGGACGGCGGCGGCCCGAACGGCCGCCCGGCCGCCGTCCACACCCCGGCCGCCGCCGCACCGGCCACCACCAGGGCGACCGGGAACACCAGCGTGTCCGGGTCCGCGCGCAGCGGGCCGCCCCGCGCATAGGCCGCCGCCCCTGCCACGACCAGCAGGTATCCCGCGGTCACCGCGCAGAACGCGCCCGCCCGCGAGGGCCCGGCCCGCCCCTCTTCCGGCTCCGCCGCATCGCGCGCCGCCCGGTGTGCCAGCCAGACCGGGCCCAGCGCGAGGAGCAGCGGCACCATCCCGACGGGCGCGGGCACACCGCTCAGGGTGTCGGGTCGCACGAGTCCGGCGCCGTGCGCGAGCAGCCAGACCCCGGCCGCCGCGCGCAGCGCCCCGCCCGGTCCGCTGTCCGGGTACGGGGAGCTGATCCACACCACCATGACCAGTACCGTCAGCGACCCGAGGCCGAGCCCGGCGGCGACGACGCCCTTCACCAGGGCGGAGGCCAGGGCGAGGGTGCGGTTCCGCTCCACCGTCACCTTCGGGCTGCGTTGCGTCATTTGGGTCACGCGGCCCATGCTGCCAACGACACGCGCTTATCCCGCGTAACGCGCGAAGAGCCGCCGTGTCGCTCAATATGCGTTTATGTACTTTTTCACCCAGTGCGGCGCTGCCGGGGGTCGTCCATGACCCGGAGCACGACCGACGAAGCCGCCGCGCCGCCGCTCCCCTCCCCCAAGGAGCGCCGCAGACTGCGCGAGGCGAAATCGTTGAGCGAGGAGCAGGTGGCGGCGGCGGTCGGCGTCACGCGCGCCACCGTGCGCTCCTGGGAGACGGGGCGCATGAGCCCGCGCGGCCGCAAGCGCGCGCTGTACGCGAAGTTGCTCGCCCCCGAACCGGCGGCACCCCCCACTACCGCACCGCCGGCGCCCCCGGTGCCGACAGCGCCGCCCCCCGCGCCCCCTGTGGCTCCGGAAGCCATTGTCAAAGCCACCCCGGAGGCCCCGGCACAGGCCCAGACCCCGGCCCCGGCCCCCGCCCCGGCAGCTCCCCCGACCGAAGCAGCGAAAGCGGAGGCCCAGGCCGAAGCCCCGGCGGGAGCGCCCGGCGCGGGGCGTCTCTCACCCGCCGCGGCGTTCGACGAGCTGTACGCCCGTACCGCCCCCGGCCTCGTCCGGCAGGGCTACCTGCTGACCGGCCGCCGCGCCCTAGCCCGCGAGTCCGTCGAGCACGCCTTCCAACTGGCCTGGCAGCGCTGGCCCGAGGTGGCCGTCGACCGCGACCCGGCGGGCTGGGTGCGCGCGGCGGCGTACGAGTACGCGATGTCGCCCTGGCACCGGCTGCGCCGCGCGCACCGGCACCCCGACGTCCCGCCCACGGAGCCGGGGAAGCAGGCGCTGTTCGAGGCGCTGCTCGACCTGCCCCCGGCCTACCGGCGCACGCTGCTCCTGTACGACGGGGTCGGCCTCGACCTTCCGGAGACCGCGGCGGAGACGGAGGCCAGCACCCCGGCGGCGGCGGGCCGTCTGATGACCGCCCGCGCCGCGGTCGCCGAGCGGCTCCCCGAGCTGGCGGACGTCGCATCGCCCGCCGAACAGTCGGCCCTGCTGCACGCCCGGCTCGGCGGCCTCGCCCGCGCCGAGCACGTACCCGTACCGCGGCCGGCCCGTGCCGTGCGCACCGGCAGCGAGAACAAGGCCAGGCTGTGGACCCGGACGGCCGTCGCGGGCGTCGCGCTGCTCATCGCCGTGACCGGGCTGACCCTGCACACCGCGCCCACCCACTACGAGCCGCCGATCTCGCCCCCCGAACGGGTCGGGGGCGTACCGCCGCGCGGTGGTCCGCAGAAGCTCACCGCGCAGGACCTGAAGCTCCAGAAGTCGCTGAGCGAGCAGTTGGCGCACGGCCCGGAGCGGCTGGTTCCGCAGCTGAAGTGAGCCGGACGGCCGTTGCGTACGCGAACGGCGCGGGCCCGCACCCTTGAGTGAAAGGGGGTGCGGGCCCGCGCCGTGTACGCGTGTCCCTGCGGACAGCGGCCTGCGTCAGCCGCCGAGGATCTCGCGCGCCAGCTTGGCGGTCTCGGTCGGCGTCTTGCCGACCTTCACGCCGGCGGCCTCAAGGGCCTCCTTCTTCGCCTGGGCGGTGCCCGAGGAGCCGGAGACGATGGCGCCGGCGTGGCCCATGGTCTTGCCCTCGGGGGCGGTGAAGCCCGCGACGTAGCCGACGACCGGCTTGCTGACGTTCTTCGCGATGAAGTCGGCGGCACGCTCCTCGGCGTCGCCGCCGATCTCGCCGATCATCACGATGAGGTCGGTGTCGGGGTCGGCTTCGAACGCCGCGAGGGCGTCGATGTGCGTCGTACCGATGACCGGGTCGCCACCGATGCCGACGGCGGACGAGAAGCCGATGTCACGGAGCTCGTACATCATCTGGTAGGTCAGCGTGCCGGACTTGGACACGAGACCGATGCGGCCGGGCTTGGTGATGTCGCCCGGGATGATGCCGGCGTTGGACTGGCCCGGGGTGATGAGACCGGGGCAGTTCGGGCCGATGATCCGGGTCTTGTTGCCCTTCTCGTTCGCGTACGCCCAGAACGCGGCGGAGTCGTGAACGGCGATGCCCTCGGTGATGACGACCGCGAGCGGGATCTCGGCGTCGATCGCCTCGACGACGGCGGCCTTGGAGAAGGCCGGCGGGACGAAGAGGACGGACACGTTCGCGCCGGTCTTCTCCATCGCTTCCTTGACGGAGCCGAAGACCGGGACCTCGGTGCCGTCGAAGTCGACGGACGTACCGGCCTTGCGCGGGTTGACGCCACCGACGATGTTGGTGCCGTCGGCCAGCATGAGCTTGGTGTGCTTCATGCCCGTGGCGCCGGTCATCCCCTGGACGATGACCTTGCTGTCCTTGGTGAGGAAGATAGCCATGGTGTTGGAGTCCCTCGTCCCTTACTTCGCAGCCGCGGCGAGCTCGGCGGCCTTGTCGGCCGCGCCGTCCATGGTGTCCACGCGCTGCACGAGCGGGTGGTTGGCGTCGGAGAGGATCTTGCGACCCAGCTCCGCGTTGTTGCCGTCGAGACGCACGACCAGCGGCTTCTCGACCTTCTCGCCCTTGGACTCCAGCAGCGCGAGCGCCTGAACGATGCCGTTGGCGACCTCGTCACAGGCGGTGATGCCACCGAAGACGTTGACGAAGACGGACTTGACGTCCGGGTCGCCGAGGATGATCTCCAAGCCGTTCGCCATGACCTCGGCGGAGGCGCCGCCGCCGATGTCGAGGAAGTTGGCGGGCTTCACGTTGCCGTGGTTCTCACCGGCGTACGCGACGACGTCCAGGGTCGACATGACCAGGCCGGCGCCGTTGCCGATGATGCCGACCTCGCCGTCCAGCTTGACGTAGTTGAGGTTCTTGGCCTTGGCGGCAGCCTCGAGCGGGTTGGCTGCGTCCTTGTCCTCCAGAGCCTCGTGCTCCGGCTGGCGGAAGTCGGCGTTCTCGTCGAGCGAGACCTTGCCGTCCAGCGCCAGGATGCGGCCGTCCTTGGTCTTCACCAGCGGGTTGACCTCGACGAGGAGCGCGTCCTCGGCGACGAAGGTCTCCCACAGGGTCACCAGGGCCTCGGCGACACCCTCGGCCACGTCGGCCGGGAACTTCGCCTGGGCCACGATCTCGCGGGCCTTGACGATGTCCACGCCGGAGTTGGAGTCGACCGGGACCTTCGCGAGGGCCTCGGGGGTCTTCTCCGCGACCTCCTCGATGTCCATGCCGCCCTGCACCGAGGCCATGGCCAGGAAGGTGCGGTTGGTGCGGTCCAGGAGGTACGAGACGTAGTACTCCGCCTCGATCTCCGGCGACAGCTCGGCGATCATCACCTTGTGGACCGTGTGGCCCTTGATGTCCATCCCGAGGATGTCGGTCGCCCGGGCGACCGCCTCGTCGGCGTCGGCGGCCAGCTTGACGCCGCCGGCCTTGCCGCGGCCGCCGACCTTCACCTGCGCCTTGACGACAGACTTGCCGCCCAGCTTCTCGGTCGCCTCGCGGGCTGCCTCAGGCGTGTCGATGACTTCACCGGCCAGCACCGGTACACCGTGCTTGGCGAAGAGGTCCCTCGCCTGGTACTCGAACAGGTCCACGCGCGTCCGTCCCTTTTAGTGGTATCGCGGTTCGTTCTTCTGCGTGGGCGTGCCGCGAAGGGCAACGTGACTGCGCTGTCACAAGGGAGGCGTACACGGTGTCCGAGTACGCGGCATGTCCATCCGGCAGGTTATCCCCGCGCTCCGTGTGACCCTAAATCGCAGATCACACCTGAGCGGTGATAACGGTCACAGAGGGTGGCCCTCTCCGGCCCCCGGACGGGGCTCGCCGGGAGCCGGGGAGGGCTGTTCGGCAGCCGGAGCACCCGGCCCGGGCCCCCCTGGGCCGGGTTGCTCCGCCACGGCGAATCGCTCGCGCCGCTCACGCCGCTCGCGCCGCTCGCGTGTTCACGGCGCTCGCGTGTTCACGGCGCTCTCGCGCTCTACCGCGCCGGCACCGCGTCCGTCACGAAGGACGGGGTGACCGAGGTGAGGCCCTGGACGCCCGCGCCCACGTGACCGACGGTGGGACCGGTGTCCTCGCGGACCGTGTCCGTCAGACCGCCCGCGAACGGGCGGGCCTGCGCGCCGACGCCCTCGGCCAGCGGCTGCACCCGGGTGGTGACCCCCTGGGCGAACGGTGCGACCGCGTCCCCGGTCAGTCCTTCGGCGAGCGGCTGCACCTCGGAGGCGACGCCCCCGGCGAACGGCACGGCCGCACCGGTGACGCCGGCCGCCAGCGGCTGGACCTCGGTCGTGACGCCCTGCACGAAGGGCGCGGCGGCATCGCCGACGACGCCCTGGGCGAACGGCGCGACCTCACCGACGACGCCCTGCGCGAGCGTGCCGACGTCGCCGACCGCCTGCCCGACGACCGGGAGCGCGACGTCGACCGCGCCCGCGGCGAGCGGCGGCAGCACGGAGTCGGACGTCTGCCCGACCACGGGCCCGGCCTGGGCCAGTGCGCCCTGGACGGCGGCCGGCGCCTGGTTCTGCGCGTAGCCGGGGATCTGCTCGATCGGCCCGAAGAGGTAGTCGATCTCGTCGACCGGCGCCTGCACGTCAGGGACCTGGGCGTCCCGGAACTGGGCGCCGGGGATATGGCCGGCTCCGGGCAGCTGCTGTACGTCGCCGAGCTCCGGGGCCTCGGGGGTCTCCGGGATCTCCGGGGTCTGCGGAGCGCGCACCTGCGACGGGAGGCTGTCCCGTACGTCGGCCGCACCGGTGGCCTTGCTCCCGGCCTCCGTCAGCGTGTCCTTGACGCCGTCGACGCCGTCGATGCCGTCGATGCCGTCGAGGCGGTCGACGGCCTTGGTGTCGGTGACGTCCTTCACGTCCTTGACGACCTTGGCGTCGGTGACGTCCTTGACGGCCGTCGCGTCCGTGACGCCCTCGACGGCCTCCGTCGCGTCGGGGGCCTCGGCCGCCAGGTCCGGGGTGGAGAGCGGTACGGAGACGGGCAGTTCGGCCGCGCTCGCCGCGGCGGTGCCGAGCGCCCACATACCGGTGGCGGTGGCGGCTACAGCTATGGATCGGCGCATGTTCTTGTGCATGGGTGTGTCAGATCCTTCGAAGGTGTTCGGCAGTCCGGAGAAGTCCGGACGCGGGCAGACCTGTTCCGCCCCCGCGCGGCAGGTCGAGGCGGGGGAACGGCCTGCCCTAGCCGGGGAATTCGAGGATCTCGCCGGATCTGTCGGGTATCGGGGCGACGGTCCCCGGGAGGCCCGCTCCCCGGACGAGCGCGGTGTACGGACCGCCCGGGGCCGGGGTCGCGTGCAGGTCGCCGCCGCGCGGCCCCTGGGCATCGGCTACCGCCGTACGCACGAGGTCGCCGCAGGGGTCGAACGGTGCGCGGTCCTGCGCGGGCGTGGGCGCGGCGCTCTGCGCGGGCCCGGCGTGCGGCGTGCCGGAGCTGTCCGGCACAGCCGGGGCGACGCTCGACGCGGCCCCGGTGCTCCGGTCGTGACCGTCCGCGCGCTCGGCCGAGGCACCCGGGGTCGCGGTGCCGCTCTCGGCGCCACCACCGGCGTCCGGCACGGACGGTGACGGAGCACCCGGTACGTCCGGTGCACCGTCGGGCACGGGCAGCACCGAGAGGAGCGGAGGGAGTCCCGGCAGGGACGGCACCAAGGGCCGCACCTCACCGGCGATCCGGTCGACGGCGGCGCGCACACGAGCGGGTGCGGCGGCAACCTCGGGCGCGGGCACCGCGGCAAGAGCTTCGGCGGGTGCGGTGGGGTCGGTGACGTCGGCGATGTCGGTGATGTCGCTGGGTTCAGCGATGTCGGTGATGTCGGCGTGGTCCGTGGCCCGTTCCGCCTGAGGTTCGGCTGCGGCCTTCTGCGCGCTCTGCTGCTGCGCGACCTGTTGCCGTGCGTCCTTTTGCTCTGCCGGCCGGTCGACCAGGTCAGCGATCGGCTCGACGACCTCGTCGGACACCGGCTCGGCGACCCGCTGAGCAAAAGGCTCAACTTCCGTGCGGGCGGCGGCCTCCGGAGCTGCGTCCTTCGGCACCGCGTCCGCCACGGAGGCGGTGAGCCGGCCCGGGCCCGTCCGCTCCTGCGCCTCCGCGCGGCCGCCCGCGAGGAGGCCGAGGGCCAGCAACCCTCCGAGGAACAGCGCCACCTGGACAGCGCGACGCCCCACCCTTGCCCGCGTCGGGCGCGGGTCGGCGGCTGCGCGGGCAGCGGCGGTTGCGGTCACCTCGGGTGGCTCCTGGTACGCAGGCGGGCGGAGACGGAGGGGCGGCGGAATGCACCGCTCCGCGAACGACGGGTCGATGCTTGCACGAGCCCGTGGGGGTCACGCAAGTCCCTGACTAGGGTTGGGCGTCCTTGTCCGGTATGGGCAGCGGCCTCTCCTCGATCGCGGCCGCCATGACGTCCGGGAAGAGATCCGGCGTACAGGCGAACGCGGGTGCCCCCAGCGCTGCGAGCGCCGCCGCGTGCTCGTGGTCGTACGCGGGGGCTCCCTCGTCGGAGAGCGCGAGCAGCGTCACGAACTGCACGCCGGAGGCCTTCATCGCGGCGACCCGCTTGAGCATCTCGTCGCGTATGCCGCCCTCGTAGAGGTCGCTGATGAGGACGACGACGGTGTCCGCGGGGCGGGTGATCCTCGACTGGCAGTAGGCGAGCGCCCGGTTGATGTCGGTGCCGCCGCCCAGCTGGGTGCCGAAGAGGACGTCGACCGGGTCGTCGAGCTGGTCCGTGAGGTCGACGACCACCGTGTCGAAGACGACGAGCCGGGTCGACAGGGTGCGCATGGAGGCGAGCACCGCGCCGAAGACCGAGGCGTGGACGACGGATGCGGCCATCGAGCCCGACTGGTCGACGCACAGGACGATGTCCTTCTCGGCGGACCGGGAGGCGCGCCCGTAGCCGATGAGACGCTCGGGAACGATCGTGCCCTTTCTCTCCCCCTTGTCCTCCGCGCCTCCCGGGACGAAGAGGTAGTTCTTGAGGTTGGCCCGGATGGTGCGGTTCCAGTCGATGTCCCGGTGGCGCGGCCGGCTGATCCGCGCCGCGCGGTCCAGGGCCCCGGTCAGGGTGGCTCTGGTGCGGCTCGCCAGCCGTTTCTCCAGGTCCTCGACGACCTTGCGGACGACGGCGCGTGCGGTCTCCTTCGTCGTCTCGGGCATCGCCTTGCCGAGGGAGAGCAGGGTGCCGACGAGGTGGACGTCCGGCTCGACCGCCTCCAGCATCTCCGGCTCCAGGAGCAGGGTCTCCAGGCCGAGCCGGTCGATCGCGTCGCGCTGCATGACCTGGACCACGGAGCTGGGGAAATAGGTCCGGATGTCGCCGAGCCAGCGGGCGACGGAGGGCGCCGACGCGCCGAGCCCCGCCGAACGGGCACCGGAGCCCCTGCCGCCGGGCTGCTTGCCCGCGCCGCCGCCGTACAGCGCGTTCAACGCACCGTCCATCGCCGCGTCCTGGCCGGTGAGGGCGTACCCGGTGCTGTCGGCGGCGTCCGCGCCGAGCACCAACCGCCAGCGCCGCAGCCGTTCGGCGTCGGGCGACTGTGCCGTCTCCTCCATCGGGGCCGTCCTCGTGGTCGTCCTGATCGTCCTGGTCGTCGTCATACGGCCGCCTCCGCGGGCTCGGGCGGGCGGCCGAGCAGCAGGCGCAGCACCGGCTCCACCGCGTCGGCCCTGGCCCGGTCGAGCCC
>NZ_JBHXJG010000069.1:0-30255 GCF_042723425.1 Streptomyces sp. NPDC058375
GGGGTAAGTACGGCTCGAAGATCCACCTGATCACGGAACGGTCGGGTCTGCCCATATCCGTCGGCATTTCCGGGGCCAACTTGCACGACAGCCAGTCCCTGATCCCGCTCGTGAAGGGCATCCCGCCCATCCGCTCGCGTCGCGGGCGGCGACGGCGTAAGCCCGGCAAACTCCACGCCGACAAGGGCTACGACTACGCCCACCTGCGGCGATGGTTACGCGAGCGCGGCATCACCCACCGCATCGCCCGCAAGGGCATCGAGCCCTCACAACGACTGGGCCGCCACCGCTGGACCGTCGAACGCACCATGGCCTGGCTCACCGGATGCCGCCGCCTTCACCGACGCTACGAACGCAAGGCCGACCACTTCCTCGCCTTCACCAGCATTGCCTGCACCCTCATCTGCTACCGCAGGCTCGCCAAATGAGATGACTTCTTAGACGGTTGAACGTGGGGCGGACGGGAGTGAGGATCGGGTCATGGATTATGTGATGCGGGCTGTGCGGGCCGATGAATGGCCGCAGGCCAGGCAGTTGCGGCTGGACGCGCTGAAGGACCCGGCGGCCCCGGTGGCGTTCCTGGAGTCGTACGAGGACGCTGCGGCACGGCCGGACGTTTTCTGGCAGGAGCGTGCCGCAGATGCCGCCGAGGGCGGGGGCGGCCGGGTCCGGCAGTTCGTCGCGGAGTCGCCCGAGGGGGCGTGGGTGGGGACGGTCACCGTACTCGTCGAAAGCCCGGACGACGAGGTGCGCTTCGGGGACGCCCCTGCGATGGACCAGGCGCACCTGGTCGGTGTGTTCGTCCGGCCCGAGGTGCGGGGGACCGGGGTGACCGATGCGCTGTTCCGGGCAGCCGTCGCGTGGGCCTGGTCGCTGACCGCGCCCCGGATGGAGCGGGTGCGCCTCTACGTGCACGAGAAGAACCCGCGGGCCGCCGCGTTCTACCGACGGTTCGGATTCGTCCCCTCCGGGCAGCGGATTCCGGCCCCGGGCGACCGGGGGGAGCAGGAGTTGGAGTACGTACTCGCGCGCGAGGCGTAGCGAGTGGGCGGTCCTGGGGCTTTCGCCTAGCCGACACCCGGGGTGGGGGTGCGCAGGTCTTCCTGCCATCGGGCCCGGCCCTGTTCCCGGGAGCGGAGCAGCGCGAGGGCGGGCATGCCCCGGCTCTGACCTGTCGCCAGCAGCTCCGGGAGCTGCGGAAGGGGCGCCACGGCCGCGACGTCGTCCAGGACGAGCGTCATTGGTGGGTCGAGCCGACCGTCGGTTGACCGTGCGGCCATGCGGCGGCCGTGCTCGACCACGTCTGCGGCCAGCGCGGTGAGAAGGGGCATCGCGCCGGGGCGGGTGCGGGGGTCCTCGATGGGTTCGCCCACCAGGTAGAGCGTTCCCCCCTCGCGGGCAAAAGATTCCAGCGCGGCGGCATCCGATCGGTTGGGCGTGCAGGCCTCGCGGATGTGCACCGAGGAGAGCGCCGAGAAGGCCCGTACGGTCAACTCCTGCGCCACTTCGCGCCGTTCCGGGTACGCCGTGAGCGCGGACTCCAGCAGCCCGGCGAGTCCGGACGCCGCCTTGGGGTGCGTACGGAGGAGGCGTACCGGTTCGTGGGCGCCGGACCCGGAGGCCCAGCGCAGGACCTGGCGGAAGGGGCGGCCGTCCACCGCGGCGGCGTGCAACCAGCACTGGAGGAGCGTCTGCGCCGTGTCGGCCACCGCCGCGTCGATCCGGGCCTGCGGGCGTACCGGGGCGAGCAGGGCGGCCGCGCGGGCGGCGGCGATGTCGGGCGCCTCGCAGCCCGCGGTGGGCGACCAGTGGAGGCGGGCCGGGGTGTCGCAGAGGTGGCCCGGGTCGTAGACGAGGACCGGGCCGAGCTTGCTGCGCGCGTCCTTGGTCTCGGCCCAGACGGTGGGGTCCGAGGTGACGACGAGGGCGGGGCCTTCGGCGTCGTGGATCGCCTGGACGACGGTGGGGCGCCGGGCGGGGGCGGGGGCGTAGACGAGGAGGGGGGTACGGGGGGAGGGGAGAAGGGGGGTGCCTTTTTCGGCTTCGGCGGGAGGGGGCGCGTACGTGGGGGTGGGGGTGGGGGCGGTTGTGGTTGTGGGGGTGCTTACGGCTGGGGCGTGGGGGGTTGTTGGCGCTGGTGAAGGTGGGGCTGCTTGTGGTGGTGGGGGTGGCGGCTGGGCGTGTGCGTGTGGTGGTGCGTGTGGGTGTGGTGGTGCCTGCTCTTGTGCCGGTGCCGGTGCCGGTGCCGGTGCCGGGGCTGGTGCCTGCGCCGGGGTCGGTGTCGGCAGTGTCGGTGTCGGCTTCTCTGTGGGGAGCTGCTGCTCGTGTGCCGCGAAGGCCTGTTCCTCGCGGCGTCGTTCCCGTACGGCACGACCACGGGACACCACCCCGAGCGTGAACACCGTGAGGACCAGCAGCACCATCAGTTCGCCGATGAACAGGCCCCAGAACAGGCCGTATCCGGAGAGCTGGGCCGGAGGTGTCCCGGGCCAGGCCGCGGCGAGGTCCTGGGGGGCGGTGGCCAGTTCGCGCAGGGCGAGCGGGGAGCGGGTGAACGTCACGCCGTCCGGCCAGGCCCCGTGGGCGAACAGTCCGGCCAGGCCGGTGGCCGTCCAGGCGATCAGGGTGGCGGCGAGGAAGAGGGCCAGGAGGCCGATCAGCAGGCCGTCCGGGATGCCGCCGCTGCCCTGGGGGCGGCGGTCGTAACCGTCGTGCGGGGCGGGGTCGTTGCCCCGGCCCCGCGGTGGTCGGCGCGCCATGTCAGGCCACCGTTGACTCTGACGACTCGTTCATCCGTTGCTGGTGCTCGATCCGGGCCGCCCGTTGTTCCGCCTCCAGTTCGGCGGCGCGGATGTCCTCGGGGAGCAGGTCGTCCGGGTCCATGGCCGAGCCCTCGGTCATGGCGCGGTCGGTGAAGACCAGGGGGCGTTCGGCTTCGGTGATCAGGTGTTTGACGACCTGGACGTTGCCGTTGACGTCCCAGACGGCGATGCCGGGGGTGAGGGTCGGGATGATCTCGACGGCCCAGCGGGGCAGGCCGATGACCCGGCCGGTCGCTCTGGCCTCGTCCGACTTCTGGGCGTAGATCGTGCGGGTGGAGGCCATCTTGAGGATGGCCGCCGCTTCCTTCGCCGCCGCTCCGTCCACCACGTCGCTGAGGTGGTGGACGACGGCCACGAACGAGAGGCCGAGGCGGCGTCCGAACTTCAGCAGGCGCTGGAAGAGCTGGGCGACGAAGGGCGAGTTGATGATGTGCCACGCCTCCTCGACCAGGAAGATGCGCTTCTTGCGGTCGGGCCGGATCCAGGTGTGTTCCAGCCAGACGCCGACGATCGCCATCAGGATCGGCATCGCGATCGAGTTGCGGTCGATGTGCGAGAGGTCGAAGACGATGAGGGGCGCGTCGAGGTCGATGCCGACGGTGGTGGGGCCGTCGAACATGCCGCGCAGGTCACCGTCGACGAGGCGGTCCAGGACGAGGGCGACGTCCAGGCCCCAGGCCCGTACATCGTCTATGTCGACGTTCATCGCCTCGGCGGACTCGGGCTCGGGGTGGCGCAGCTGCTCCACGATGTCCATCAGGACCGGCTGGCGGTCGGTGATGGTCGCGGTGACGTAGGCGTGGGCGACCTTGAGCGCGAAGCCGGAACGCTCGTCCAGGCCGTGGCCCATCGCGACTTCGATGATCGTACGGAGCAGGGCGAGCTGGCCGGTGGTGGTGATGGACGGGTCGAGGGGGTTGAGGCGGATGCCGCCGTTGAGGGCTGCGGTCGGGTCCAGGCGGATGGGGGTTATGCCCAGCTCCTGGGCGATGAGGTTCCACTCGCCGACGCCGTCCTCGCCCTGGGCGTCGAGGACGACGACCTGGCGGTCGCGGAAGCGGAGCTGGCGCAGCACGTACGTCTTCTCCAGGGCCGACTTGCCGTTGCCGGACTCGCCGAGGACCAGCCAGTGGGGGGCGGGGAGCTGCTGACCGTACAGCTGGAAGGGGTCGTAGATGTAGCCCTTGCCGCTGTAGACCTCGCGGCCGATGATCACGCCGGAGTCGCCTAGGCCGGGGGCGGCGGTGGGGAGGTAGACGGCCTGGGCCTGGCCCGTGGACGTACGGACGGGGAGGCGGGTCGTCTCCACCTTGCCGAAGAGGAAGGAGGTGAAGGCATCCGACAATGCGGACAGGGGGTCTCGCATGGTGGGGGTGCCCTCTCTGGTTGCGGGTCGGGTTCGGTGTCTTTTGTGCGGGTACCGGTGTCAGCTTTGCGGGTACCGGTGTCAGCTTTGCGGGTGGTCGTGTCAGCTTTGTGGGTGGCCGCGTCAGCGGCGGATGCCGGTGGCGAACGGGAGGGTGTTCACGAAGGCGCGGTGGTGTTCGCGGTCGCACCACTCCAGCTTGAGGTACGACTTGCCGGCCGAGGCGCGGATCGTGCGCTTGTCGCGGGCGAGTGCTTCGGGTGAGCGGGACGACACCGTGATGTACCCCACCAGGTTCACTCCGGCGGCGCCGCTGGCGAGATCTTCACCCCGCTGGTCGAGCCGGCCGTGGGCGGCGATGTCGCGGGGGTCGACGGTGCGGTTCATCTTGGCCTGGCGGCTGGCCTCGGCGTCGTCGTTGGTCTTCTCGGTCAGCATGCGTTCGATGGCGACCTCGGTGGGTTCGAGGTCCATGCAGACGGCGACGGTGCGGATGACGTCGGGGGTGTGGACGAGGAGCGGGGCGAGGAAGTTGACGCCGACGGGGGTCATCGGCCACTCCTTCACCCAGGCCGTGGCGTGGCACCAGGGGGCGCGGGTGGTGGACTCGCGGGTCTTGGCCTGGAGGAACGTCGGCTCGACCGCGTCCAGTTCGGCGGGCCAGGCGTTGCGCTTGGTCATGGCCTGGATGTGGTCGATGGGGTGGTCGGGGTCGTACATGGAGTGCACGAGGGAGGCGACGCGGCTCTGGCCGAGCGGCTGGCGGACCCGGATGTCGGCCTCGGCGAGGCGGGCGCAGATGTCGGTGAGCTCGCGGGCCATGACGACGGCGAGGCCGGCGTCGCGGTCGAGCTTGCGGCCGCCGTGGGGGCGGGCGGCGCGGGCCATGGCGTTGGCCTCGGCGGCCAGTTCACGGCTGTAGTGCATGCAGGCGACGAGGTAGGCGCGGTGCTGCTCGCTGGAGGTGGAGACCATGGACTGGAGCTGGTCGTAGGACTCCTGGAGCCAGCCGGGGGACGCCTTGTCGCCGCGCTGGGCGACGTCCTTGGCGTGGGCGTCGGGGTCGGCGGGGAGGGTGCGGGCGAGCATCTGGAGGCGGGTGACGAAGCCGTCGCCGTTGGCCACGTGCTTGAGGAGGGTGCCGAAGCGGTCGACGAGGGCTTCCTGGTCCTCGCTGTCGCGGAGGCCGACGCCGGGGCCCTCGATCTCGATGGCGGCGGTGACCGTGCGGCGGTCGGCGTGGAGGAGGACGGCGATCTCGTCGGGGCCGAAGGGGGCGGCGAGCCAGCTGATCCGGCCGATGCCGGGGGGAGGGCCGATCTCGACCTCGCGGCCGTCGGCGCTGACGCCGGCCTCCATGGCACCGGAGCGGTAGGCGGTGCCGCGGCGCACGGAGCGCTTGAAGCTGCGGTTGATCTCGAACCACTTGTAGAAGGTGCGGCCCTTGTACGGGACGTACACGACGGCGAGGGCCAGCATCGGGAAGCCGACGAGGCAGACGATGCGGAGGGAGAGGACGGGGACGAGGAGTCCGCTCATCATGCCGAGGAACGCGCCGGCGATGATCAGGGCGATCTCGCCGGTCTCGCGGTTCTTGCCGACGATCGCGTTCGGCCGGGCGCGGCCGATGAGATACGTGCGGCGGGGCGTCATCGTGTGGGACTGGGTCGTCAACGCCCTCCACCTCCTGTGCTCGAGTTACCTGTGGTGCCTGAGCCGCTTCCCCTGAAGGGGCGGCTGCTGTGGGGGGTGCCGGAGGTGGGGCCGGAGCCTCCGCTGCGGGGCGAGGGTGCGGCGGAGGGGACAGATCCGCCGCCGACCCCGCCGCCTCCGCTTCCGCCGGAGGTGCGGGAGCTGTGGGCGGCGACGCCGCCGCTGGCCGGGTTGGCGGGGCGGGCGCCGCCTCCGCCGCTGTTCTGGTCGTTGCGGCCGCTGTGGGTCTTGATGCCCTGGGAGACGAGGGCGGCCGGGGAGCTGATGAGGGCGGCGGCCTGGGAGCCGTCGGTGGCCTGCTTGCGGTTGGTGCGGGCGCCCTGGATCTCGTCGCCGAAGCCGGGGACGAAGCGGTAGATCATGGCGGAGGCGAAGATGGCCAGCAGGATGATGGAGAGGCCGGAGACGACGGCGGAGAAGGCGTCGGGGCCGTCGCCCGCGGAGAGTGCTCCGGCGAGGCCGAGGACGATGACGATGACCGGCTTGACCATGATCACCGCGATCATGATGCCGGCCCAGCGGCGGACGTGGCCCCACATGTTCTTGTCGACGAGGCCGGCGTAGACGACGATTCCGAGGAGTGCGCCGACGTAGAGCAGGGCGGCGCGGATGACGAGCTCCAGCCACAGGATGCCGGCGGCGAGGATCGAGACGAGCGAGACGACGATCAGCATGATCGGCCCGCCGCCGATGTCCTCGCCCTTCTTGAGGGCTTCGGCGAACGAGCCGAAGAAGACGTCGGTCTGGCCGCCGGTGGCGGAGGAGATGACCTCGGTGACGCCGTCGGTGGCGGAGACGATCGTGTAGAGGATCAGCGGGGTGAAGGCCGAGGCGAGGACGGTGAGCCAGAGGAAGCCGACGGCCTCGGAGATCGCGGTGGTGAGGGGGACGCCGCGGATGGCGCGCTTGGCTACGGCGAGGAGCCACAGGACGAGGGTGAGGATGGTGGAGGCCGCGAAGATGACGGCGTACTGCTGGAGGAACTTGGGGTTGGTGAAGTCGACGTTGGCCGTGGACTCGACGGCCTCGCTGAGCTTGCCGACGATCCAGGAGGCGGCGTCGGCGCAGCCTTGGGCTAGGGAGGAGAGGGGGTCGAGGGCGTCGGTGGGGGGGACGTCCTGGGTGCGTGCTCCGGCTCCTTCGCCGCCTTCGCAGTAGTCCTTGGCGGGGCCGACGATCAGGTCGCACCTGTCCTCGTCGGACGGTGTCGGTGTAGGCGTGGGAGCAGCGGCGGCGCGACTTGCCGTGCCCACCATGAACGTGAGGGCTCCCGTGAACAAGACAGCCACTGCGGTTGCCGGCCGCGCCTTAGCGAGCATAGGTGAACCCCCCGAACTCCTGGACTGCCTTGGCCATTTCGTCAGCGCTTGAAGCAGTGCGATCCATGTTCACAGGAGAAGGGCCGTCTTTCTGGGTGAAGCTCTCGACTTTCCAGTCGTTGTCTACCCAGCGGAGTTTTAGCGACATCGTGAACCAGTCATTGCTCACCGGGTTGGTCGAGCTGACACCGGCAGTGCCGAACACTCCGGTGCACCAGACCTCGACGGTGGCGGATGACGCCGCGTAATCGGTCACTTTGGTTCCGACAGGTGCTGTTCTCGAAATGTAGGTCAGCCCGTCAGGGGCATTACCGTCTTCATCCAGACCTACTCTGTCGAGAAAGTCCTTGTCGTATGCCTGATCAAACTTTACTTTGAGCTCGACTGCCTTATCAGCAGTGAAGATGCGGTTCACGATGTCTGAACGTTGCTCAGGCTTGAGGATCTCCGCGGACACCAACGCCACGGAGTAATTCGCCGCCGCGCTCTGCGCCCCCTGCTCATCCTGGGCGAAGCCGGAGGCGATCGTGCCGTTCTTGCCCTCGACGGGCTTGGTGCCGGTGGCTGCCGTGGGGGCGCTTCCTGCGGCTCCGGAGGTCTTGGCGCCGGGGGAGGCGTCGTCCTCGCTGCCACCGCCGCGGTTGGCGAAGGCGATGGCAGCGACGAGGAGGACCACGATGCCGGTGATCGTCACGAGGGAGCGGGAGTTGCGGACGGGGCGGCGCGTGTGGGGGTGGCCCGGGTCGCCGTCGGGGAGACGGGTACGGGTCTGACGCGTGCCGCCGAGCGTGCTGTACGGGTCGTCCGGGCGGCTCCCCTGGTCCTTGCCGCGGTAGTCGTGCTCGTCACCGGGACTCATGCCGCGTTCGCTCCCTCGGTCGTGTGCCGATCCGCGCAGGACGACGGTAGCTGTGCTGGTTGCCGCTTGAACGCGGTGTGGTGACTCGACATCAGGGAAACGCAACCTCAGCCGGTGGGCGCGACGGGCGGGTGGTGGGGAGCGGGTCGGGGCTGGGACGGCCCCGGACCGGGATGGCCGATGGTGGGTCAGACGGCCATTCCGTACACGATGGTGAACAGGGTTCCCAGGGAGCCGATGATGAAGACCCCTGTCAGCCCCGCCACAATCAGGCCCTTGCCCTGCTCCGCGCTGAAGGTGTCGCGCAGCGCCGTCGCTCCGATGCGCTGCTTCGCCGCGCCCCAGATCGCGATGCCGAGGCAGAGCAGAATGGCGATGGCCATCACCACCTCGATCATGATGCGCGCCTCGTTGCCCAGCGTCCCGAACGGCCCCCAGTCCGGAGCGATTCCGCCGATGATGGTGGTGATGTCGCCCTTCTCTGCTGCCAGGATCATGTAAGTCACCGCCCCTGTTGGGTAGTTCGCTGCCCGTGCCGTCCGGCATGGGTCGCCTTCTATCTTCGCTGATGAAACCGCGCTCGCACGACGCCTTCCCGGGTCTCTTTACCCGGATCTCGCACGTTTGACCGGGGCGACCGCCCTGACCTGCGGCTCGTCCCGGCTCCTCGCGCATATGCCTGGTTACTCTGTGTATCACGGGCTGTGACCAGGAGCAACGACGGAGGCCATGGGTTCTGATGCGGTTGCAGCGTTCGCGGAGGCACGGCGTGTTCGTATGCGCCGTTCGAGAGCCGTCGGTGCGCCGGTCGGCACCGTGTTCGATGTTCCGTCAGGTCCGCCGGGTGCAGCGGTAGTAGGAGACGGTGACAGCCCCGAGGAGCGGTCCCCAGAGGACGAGCGGCTGGTAGATGACACCGACCAGGAGCCGGCCGGTGGGGGTCATGTCCGCGTGGGGGTACGTCCACCACAGCGGCATGGCAGCCCAGATCGCCGTCAGCGCGAGGGCCCCGGCGGCGGCCGGTACGGCGGCGGCCAGGGGGCGCACGGGGCGGCCGCCGATGAAGGGTACCCAGCGGGGCGCCGTTTCGCCCCAGGGCCGGACCAGGCCGAGGCTCAGCAGCGCGAGCAGCTCGGAGACGACGCTCAGTGTCAGCATCCACAGCTTGGCGCCCGGGGTGTCGAATGGTACGAAGCCGGCCTCGGTGTATCCGGACGGGAAACCGCACACCATCGCCAGCCGCCACAACCCGGTCGGCAGCACGATCAGCGTGATCAACTGCGCGGCGCGGGCCGCCCACCGGGGCGGAGGCGGGGCCGGGGCCGGGGGCGGGGTAAGCGGAGGAGGGGGCGCGGGCGTGGATGCGGCGGGCAGTTCCTTCCGGGTTTGCATGCGATCCATCGTGTTCCGGGTGTTGTGGCGGCACATCAGCTTCTGTAGCTGAGTGCGCTGTTCATCGGTACGTGGTTCGGGGCGGGGTCTCCGCCGCGCGGCGGAGGAGGACCGAGACCCGTGGGCCGCGTGCGAGCGATCACCGCCGGGTGTGGGCGCCGGTGCCGGTGCGTGTCCGTGTGCGCGGTCGTGCGCGCCTCCCCCTTCGTTCGGGTGAACCGCGCGGCTCCACGGGAACGGGACCTCCGCTTCGCACGGCCGGGAACCACGGGGCCGGGTGCGTACGGAGACCCGTGCCCCGCGTGTTGACGTACGGCATGTCGCGCACCGCGCATTTGGCACAGTGCCGCTCCACGATCAGGAGAACGGGGTGAGCGGTGTGGGTGGAGTGACCGTGGTCGGGCAGCCCAACGACGGCTGGGAGCGGCTGGGGGTGCCGGCCGGCCAGGCGGGCGGGGCCGGGGGTGGGGACCTTCTGCACAGCGGTGGCCCGTGGCAGCGGGCCGCCGGAGGAGCCGATCAGCTGGTCACGCTCCTGGGACCGGTCAAGGGCGACTTGGAGACGGCGCATCAGGGCTTGACCGCCGGGGCCGGAGCGCTGTCCGCGCTGGCCGAACTGAGCACCGTACGGGCCTCGTGGGAGCGCCGGATCGAGGGGGCGCGCGCCGAGTGCGGAAGCCTCGCCGGGAAACTGCGGGCGGTCACCCGGGGCCAGTCGCAGACCAACGAGGCGGTGAAGAGCGGCTTCGACAGGGTGAAGACGCCGAACGTCAGCGGCGCGCGGTGAGCGGGAGGGGCGGCGGTGCGGGCTCTGCCCTGACCTGGGCGGCGTTACGTGAGGTGAAGTGCGCTGAACTGGAGCAGGCGGCAGATGGCTGGGGGCGGGTCAGCAACCGTGCCGACGCGGCCCGGGACCGCATCGAGGGCCAGTTCCTGCCCGGGCTGGGTGAGACGCAGAAGGGGGAGGCGGCGGGTGCGGCCGTGGGGCGGCTGCGCCGGCTGGGGACGAACTTCCAGTACATCTACACCGAGTGCGGGCTGCTGCGGACCACGCTGAACAGCCTGGCCCATGAGATCAAGACCCAGCAGCGGGTGTTGGAGGGGGCGCTGGACGACGCGGAGGCGCTGAAGTTCACGGTGCACGCGGACGGTTCGGTGACGTATCCGGCGGCGGGGGAGGGCCTGGTCGACGGGAAGCCGTTGGCGGGCGGGACGACGTCCGGGGTGCCGAATCCGGGGATGGTCACTCCTTCGGGGCTCGTCGCGCCCAACCCGAACGCCGGCAAGGCCCAGGACATCGCGGACCGGGTGGCGCAGGCGGTACGGACGGCGGCCGATGCGGACTGGCGGTACTCCAGGATCCTGCGGTCGCTGAAGGCTCATGAGGGCCTCGGCGTTCCTGCGGCGACGTGGACGGACGCCGCGGCCGACGCGGAGGCGGTGCGTGGGGCGGCGCGCAGCTACCTGAAGGACGCGATCCCGCACGACGCGAGCCCGGCCGAGCGCAAGGCATGGTGGGCGGGCCTGACGGACGAACAGCGCGAGGAGTACCTCGCGGTGTACCCGGATCAGATCGGCAACCTGGACGGGATCCCGGCCCTGGTACGGGACGCGGCGAACCGGGACAACCTCCAGCTGCTGATGGGGAAGCTGGAGGGGCGGGACGACGACGATTCGACGACCAAGCTTGCGGCGCTGCGCGAGATCGACCGGCAGTTGAGGGGAGTGCCGAAGGCGGGGGAGCCGCCCATGTACCTGCTTGGGATCGGGGATCAGGGGAATGGGCGGGCGATCGTCTCTTACGGGAATCCGGATACGGCGCGGAACGTGGCGGCGTATGTTCCGGGGCTGAACACTTCGTTGGATAAGGCGTTTGCCGAGGGGGACCTGAAGCGGGCGCGTGACACCGCTGCCGCAGCACGGGATATTGACCATTCGAGTGCCGTGATTACCTGGCTGGGGTATGACGCGCCGCAGAGTCCGGATGGCTGGAGCAGTTTGTCCGTTGCTGGCACTGAGCGAGCGGAGGTTGGTGGTCGCGCGTTCAACGGATTCATGGCCGGTTTGGTGGCGTCAAACGACCACGTTGATCCGAACCTAACGGCTATCGGGCATTCCTACGGGTCACGAACAGTTGGAGCGGCGACGCAGCAGGAGGGTGGAATTCCTGGTGTGACGGACATCGTCCTGGTCGGCAGTCCTGGCGTGGGTGTGGACCGGGCCGAGGATCTGGGAGTGGGAAGGGGCCACGTTTACGTGGGTGCAGCAGAGAACGACGTGGTGACTAAACTTCCGGCAAGTGAGCACGCGGTGATCTTGGGAGTAGGGCGTGCTTTAGGCCCGGTTGGTTCCGTGGCAGTTGACCTGGTGAACGGAGGTGATTCCGACCTATGGTTCGGAACGGATCCGGCGAGCGCAGAGTTCGGTGGTCGGCGCTTCCGTGCGGATGACGGACCTCCGTTGATTGGTCCTGGGCGCGTTACTTCCGATGCGCATTCGCAGTATTTCGATCCGGATCTGGACTCCTCATCTGCCAACAGTATTGCGCTGATTGCTGCCGGGCGCGGGCATGAAGTTAAACAGGAGCGGCCGCGGTGAATCTCCATCTGCGAACTCTTGTGCTGGCCCTCGCTGCTGGAATCGTGTCTATGGGGTGTACCAAACAAGAGGAGGACGCATTGGATATGCAGGCTACCGCAGTGCGCTCAGATGTGATTCTTGACGCGGTGCTTCGGGAGATCCGTCCGGAGGTGCATTGGACTCACGGTTTCACTTCAACGGGTATGTGCGAAGTGACGCGAAGGCGCGTTGTCATGACGAACATCTCGGAGGAGCGGAGGGGGAGCTTTCTAGGGGTGGTCGATCGCTTCTGGCGTAAGAGTGGGTACCAGATGACCGCGGTGAACAACAGTGCTGAGTTTCCGGCCATCTATGCGCGCACCATCGACGGGTACAGGATGAGTCTGCGTATTGGTGGCAAAGGGCAAGCGTTCTTCCAGGTAGATACGCCCTGTGCCAAGAAGTCGGAAGTGCTGGATTCCACCAGCCAGGCCACGGCGCCCGTGTACGAGGGTGTGGAGTTCATCCCCCGCCCCAACATCCACTCCGACTTCTGGTCGGCAGGTGCTCCCGGGGTGGCGGGAGGGGGGTCGTGATCGAGGCGTACTGGCTTAACTGGGGTTATAGGCAAGGGCTTTGAGCCCCATGTTGGGTCCTGGGGCCCATGTCGTGTCCCCTGCCTGTGTGGTCGCATACGCGGAGTGACTGACCTGTCGCGCGTTCCGCCCACTCGTGAGGTAGGGGACTGCTCTTGTCCGGCATACGAAGAAGCGCAGTTCCTGTTGGCATCGATGTAAGCGCTGCCACAGCGGGTTCGGGCGGGCGGTTGATGCTGAGGACGCATCAGTTCCGGTACGGGTGAGCCGTCGCCGCCCCCGTGTGCTTCGGGTGCGCCGGTGGTGTGCCGCGGATGACTCGTACACACCGTCGAAAACACCTCTGAAGCGCGCCCCGATGGGGGATGGTTGAGGGGTGCGGAAATTCTGGGTGTTCGGTGGCATCGGCGTCGGCATGGTCATGTGCTTCCTGGCGCTGCTCGTCGTCGGTACGTACTCCGCCGCCGCCGGGCTCGCCGGGTCGGGGGGCGGCGGTGCCGTCGCGCTGGCCAAGGGGGCGGTTCCGGCGCGGTTCCAGCCGCTGGTGCAGAAGTGGGGCAACCTCTGTCCCGCCATCAACCCGGCCCTGCTGGCCGCGCAGTTGTACCAGGAGAGCGGCTGGAACCCGAGCGCGCAGAGCCATGCCGCCGCGCAGGGCATCGCCCAGTTCATCCCCGGCACCTGGGCAACGCACGGGATCGACGGCAACGGCGACGGCAAGCGGGACGTGTGGGATCCCGCCGACGCGATCCCCTCGGCCGCTTCGTACGACTGCGAGCTCGCCGGGTACGTGAAGAAGGTGCCGGGCGACCCCACGAGCAACATGCTCGCCGCCTACAACGCCGGCGCCTACGCGGTGATCAAGTACGGCGGCGTGCCTCCTTATAAGGAGACGCAGAACTACGTCAAGATCATCCGTTCGCTGGAGAAGAGCTTCGCCCGGCCCGTCGGCCGGGTCGCGCCCTCCCGGCAGGCCGCCGGGGCCATCTACTTCGCCCAGAAGAAGCTCGGCACGCCGTATCTGTGGGGCGGCAACGGTACGCCCGAGCAGCAGGGGCGGTTCGACTGTTCCGGGCTGACCCAGGCCGCGTACCGGACGGTGGGCATCGAGCTGCCGCGCGTCGCCAACGACCAGTACAACGCGGGGCCGCATCCCTCGCGGGACGAGCTGCTCCCGGGAGATCTGGTGTTCTTCTCCGACGACCTCACCAACTCGCGCGCCATCCGGCACGTCGGGTTGTACGTCGGCGGCGGCTATATGATCAATGCGCCGTTCACCGGAGCGGTCATCCGGTTCGACAAGATCGATACGCCGGACTACTTCGGTGCGACCCGGGTCACCAAGGACGGCGCCGCCGCTCTTCCGACCGATCTGCCCGCGGGGTGACGGAAGTCTCGTGCGGGCTTCCGGAGCGGTGAAGGGTGCTGACGGGCAGTCGGCCGTGGCCGGAACTCTCCGTGAAGCCTGGGCCCTGAGCTGCGACGACGAGTCACTCTTCGATAACGTCATGGTGATCATTCGGTGGAGAGCGGAACGTACGCGACGGCCGGGCCGTTCCCTGGACGGGGGACGGGAACGGCATGCGCACTGACCATGCGTCGCGGTGATGGCAGTGCTGCACTCCGGTGCGGCACTGATGCAGTACAGCGATGCGGTGCAGTGCGGTAACGGATCGCACCGGACACGGGGGTTCGACCAGGGCGGCACGCAAGGACGCGCGTCGCAGCAGAGAAGCAGACAAGGCAAGGGGCCGCAGCAGATGGCTGGACTCGAACTCGACGGGTCGAACCCGGACGTCAGTCTGCTCTACGACATCAACGGCCTCGCGAAGGCCGCTCCGACCTGGTTCGACCGGGTCATGGAGTACGTCGGCGAGTACGGGATCATGTTCGGCCTCGTCCTGGTGGGCCTGTGGTGCTGGTGGAGCATGCGGGGGCGCGGGACGGCCGAGGACTCGGTGACGGCTGCCGCCGCCATCGTCTGGGCGCCGCTCGCCGCCGCCATCGCGATCCTCATCAACATCCCGATCCGCGGCTTCGTCGAACGGCCACGCCCGTTCAACGACCACGACGGCCTTGAGGTCCTCATCCACGGTAAGACGGACTTCTCGTTCGTCAGCGACCACTCCACCCTGGCGATGGGCATCGCCGTCGGCATCTTCGTGGCGAACCGGAAGTTCGGCTTCGTCGCGATCGGCCTCGCGCTCTTCGCCGGTTTCAGCCGGATCTACATGGGCGTCCACTACCCGACCGACGTGATCGGCGGCTTCGCCCTCGGTACGGCCGTCACACTGCTGCTGGCCCCGCTCGCCATGGCGCTGCTGACCCCGCTGATGGCTGCGATCGCCCGATCGCCGCGCGTCGGCTGGTTCGTCCGGTCGAAGAGCGCGGCCGTCGTGTACGCGGACGAGCACGGTGAGGCGGTCGGTATCCCCGAGCCGCGGCCCGGGGCGGGACGGGGCGACCCGGGGGAGAAGGATCTGGCCGCCTGACGGCCCCGGTCTCTCTTCCTTTCCTTTCCTTCCCTTTCTCTTCCCTCTCCTCGCTCCCCCAGGTGCTCGTGGCGCCTGGGGGTTCGTGCTGTACGGGCTCGGGTGCGGCGCGGCCGTGCGGCGCGGCCGTGCGGCGGATCAGGGAGCGGTGAGGTGTTCCGCCGCGTCGGTACGGGCCCGGTCTCGGGACCTGCGCGCCGGTCCGGCCCAGCCGCAGGTGCAGCGGGCCAGACAGAACGAGCCACGTTCGATCGTCGTCGCGCTGTGCCCGGCTGCCGGGGGGCCGGGAGGGCCGGGTGGGCCGGGAGGGGGAGCCTGCGGCGCCGGGTCCGAGTAGGCGGGAGGGGAGCCCGGGGCGGTGCCGGACGGGGCCGTCGCCGGTGCTGTCGCGGGGGCCGCCCACGAGCCCGGTGCGGGCCGGGCGGGGGTGCGTGGGGCGGTGGTGCGGGCCGGGGCGGGGGGATCCTCTTGCACCCGACCACGGTACTGGCCTCGGCCGGCGAACGGAGGGCCGAGTCCGGGCCCCCGGGCCCCGGAACGGGTTCCCCACCCCCGAGCAGGCCCGCGCTCCCCGGAATGGGCCCCGTCCGCCGAACGGGGCCCGCCCTCTCGGGGTGGGACGCGCCGGGGCGGCGTGACGGGGGGCGGCGGCGGTCGTTATGCGGGGCGGGTGAGGGCTCGGCCGGGCGGTAGTCGTTGGGGGTTGGCAGGCGATGGTGGTGCAGCAGTACGGGGACGGAGGCGTGGCCCGTGCTGTTCGCGCCCTCGCCGTGGCCGGGGTGATCGCGGTCACCGCCGGGTGCTTCGGCGGGGACGAGGGGAGCGGCGCGGGCGACGGCTCCGGGCAGCGCTCCGTGGCCGCCGACCGGCCGCTCGATCTGCTCGGTCAGGCGGCCGACGTCCTCGTCCGGGCGGGCGGCGCGGAGACCCGTACGTCGATGGAGACGGCGGCCGGCGGGACGCGGGTGACGATCCGGGGGCAGGGCGCGTACGACTTCCGCAAGCAGATGGGGCAGCTCAAGGTGGTGCTGCCCCAGGACGCCGCGGGCAAGGACGCCGCAGGCGCGGACGACCACCGGCCCATCACCGAGCTGCTGGCCCCCGGCGCGTTGTACATGAAGAACCGGGGCGCCGGGGTGCCCGACGACAAGTGGGTCAGGATCGACACGACCACGCTGAAGGACGGCAACCTCCTCACCGGTGGGGTCACCGACCCGATGGCGGCGGCCGAACTGCTGCGCGGCGCGGCCGATGTGGCGTACGCGGGGAAGTCGGAGCTGGCCGGGGTGACGGTGCATCACTACCGGGGCGTCGCGGACCTCGGCCGGGCGGCCCGGGCCGCATCGCCGCAGTCGCGCGGGGCGTTGGGTGCGGCGGCGAAAGGGTTCAGCAAGGACGCCGTCCCGTTCGACGCGTACCTCGACGAGGACGGCCGGTTGCGGAAGGTCCGGCACCGTTTCACGTTCTCCTCCGACGCCCGGGGCCCGGAGGTGTCGGTGGTCTCGACGCTGCTGCTGTACGGGTTCGGGCTCCCGGTCACGGTGACGCTGCCGGACGAGGACGCCATCTACACCGGCGAGATCCGGCAGGGCTGAGGGTGACGGGCAGCGGGCGCAGACTCACCGGCCGGCCAGGCCGAGCCAGGCCGAGCCGGGCCAGGCCGAGCCGGGCCAGGCCGAGCCGGGCCAGGCCGAGCCGGGCCAGGCCGAGCTGGGCCGAGCCGGGCCAGGCGGAGCTGGACCGGACGGGGCCGGGCCGGGTCGGGCCGGGACAGGCAGGCGTCGAGCCGGGGCAGGCAGGCCGAGCCGGGGCAGGTGGGGCCTGTCGGGCCGGGACAGGACAGGACGGGCAGGGGCCGAGCCGGGGCAGGCAGACCGAGCCGGGGCAGGTGGGGCCGGTTGGGCCGGGACAGGGCAGGACAGGCAGGGGTCGAGCCAAAGCAGGCAGGCTGAGCCGGGACTGGCCGGGCAGGCCGAGCCGGGCCAAGTCGGGCCCAGCCGCACCAGGCCCAGCCGGGCCGGCCAAGCTCAGCCGCGCCGGGATTGGCCGGGCCGGCCAAGCCCAGCCGCGCCGGGACTGGCCGGATCAGGCCGGTGTCGGCAGGCCGGGCCGGGGCAGGTGGGGCCGGTCGGGTCGGGCCGGGGGGTGGGGCCGGTTGGGAGGGGGCTCAAAATGGTCCGTCCGTGCCATGCGCGGCACGTATCGCGCTCCCTAGGCTGGGGAGTCGGTGTGCCAGAGGCCGGTGACGGCCGGAAGGACGGCAGAGAGAGGTGACGCAGGTGGTGACGCTCAGCGCTCCGAACGCTCAGGACTGTGTGGCCCTCGCCGAGATCGAGCTGTGCGGCGAGCTGATGATCGCCGCGTCGGCGGCGGGCGAGGAGCGCCTCAGTCCCGACCGTATCGACGAAGTGCTCGACGTCCGGGGTGCGGAGTCCTGGGCCACGGTCCCCCGGCAGGCCGTTCGCCGGGGGTGATGTCCGTGGCATCCGGGGTGATGTCCGCGACATCCGCGAGCGGCGGGCGCGCCCGGTGCGGGCCGCGCCTCAGGTGCGGAGCAGGCGGGCGATGGCCTTCGTGGCCTCCTCGACCTTCGCGTCGATCTCCTCGCCGCCCTTGACGGCCGCGTCGGCGACGCAGTGGCGCAGGTGCTCCTCCAGCAGCTGGAGGGCGAAGGACTGGAGCGCCTTCGTGGACGCCGAGACCTGGGTGAGTATGTCGATGCAGTAGACGTCCTCGTCGACCATGCGCTGCAGGCCGCGGATCTGGCCTTCGATCCGGCGCAGCCGTTTGAGGTGCTCGTCCTTCTGGTGGTGGTAGCCGTGGATGCCGCGGTCGTGGTCGGTGACGATGTCCACAGGGGCGACCGCCTCCGCATCCGGGGCCGCCACGCCCGCCGATTCCGCTCCTGTGGTCCCGGTCGTGGTCATCTGCGTCCTCCCGTTGCCCTCATGTGTGCTGGCCCTCATGCGTGCTGCGGTCTTCCCGCTGTCCTCTTGCGGTCTTATACCCCTGCCGGGTATATCGTAACGAATCCTGCCGAAACGTGACCGGGGCCCGTGCTGATCGCCGTGTTCGATGGGCGACACTGAAGAACGCCGGTTAGCCGTGGCCGGATGATGCGCCTAGCATCAGCCTGACCGAATCCAAAGCATCCCGAGGACCCCACGTGCGCTTTCGTCTGACCCCCAGGGAGACGAGCTTCTACGACATGTTCTCCGCATCCGCGGACAACATTGTCACGGGCTCGAAACTCCTGATGGAACTGCTCGGGGCGGATTCTGCCTCCCGAGTCGAGATCGCGGAGCGTATGCGGGCAGCGGAGCACGCGGGGGACGATGCCACCCACGCGATCTTCCACCAGCTGAACTCCTCCTTCATCACGCCGTTCGACCGCGAGGACATCTACAAGCTGGCGTCCTCGCTCGACGACATCATGGACTTCATGGAGGAGGCCGTCGACCTGGTCGTCCTCTACCAGGTCCAGGAGCTCCCCAAGGGCGTCGAGCAGCAGATCGAGGTGCTGGCCCGGGCGGCGGAACTGACCGCCGAGGCCATGCCGGGGCTGCGAACCATGAACAACCTCACCGAGTACTGGATCGAGATCAACCGCCTGGAGAACCAGGCCGATCAGGTCCACCGCAAGCTGCTGGCCCAGCTCTTCAACGGCAAGTACGACGCCATGGAGGTGCTGAAGCTCAAGCAGATCGTGGACGTGCTGGAAGAGGCGGCTGACGCGTTCGAGCACGTCGCGAACACCGTGGAGACCATCGCGGTCAAGGAGTCCTGAACCTCGTGGACACCTTTGCGCTGATCGTGACCATCGGTGTCGCGCTCGGCTTCACGTATACGAACGGCTTCCACGACTCCGCGAACGCCATCGCCACCTCGGTCTCCACCCGGGCGCTGACCCCGCGTGCGGCTCTGGCGATGGCGGCGGTGATGAACCTCGCCGGTGCCTTTCTGGGCCAGGGGGTCGCCAAGACCGTCAGCGAAGGCCTGATCGCCACGCCCGTCGGGCAGAAGGGGATGGGCATCCTGTTCGCGGCGCTGGTCGGCGCGATCATCTGGAACCTCATCACCTGGTACTTCGGCCTCCCCTCCTCGTCCTCGCACGCGCTGTTCGGCGGCATGGTCGGAGCGGCGCTGGCCGGCGGCACGGATGTGATCTGGTCCGGGGTGCTTGAGAAGGTCGTCATCCCGATGTTCATCTCCCCGTTCGTCGGTCTGATCGCCGGCTATCTGGTGATGGTCGGCATCATGTGGATGTTCCGGAACGCCAACCCGCACAAGGCCAAGCGCGGCTTCCGGATCGCGCAGACGGTCTCGGCGGCGGGCATGGCGCTCGGCCACGGTCTCCAGGACGCGCAGAAGACGATGGGCATCGTGGTGATGGCCCTGGTCATCGCCGACATCGAGGGCCCCAACGACGAGATCCCCGTCTGGGTCAAGATCGCCTGTGCGCTGATGCTCTCGCTCGGTACGTACGCGGGTGGCTGGCGCATCATGCGTACGCTCGGCCGCAAGATCATCGAGCTGGACCCGCCGCAGGGTTTCGCCGCCGAGACGACCGGCGCCTCGATCATGTTCGGTTCGGCGTTCCTGTTCCACGCGCCGATCTCGACCACGCACGTCATCACCTCCGCGATCATGGGCGTCGGCGCGACCAAGCGCGTGAACGCCGTGCGCTGGGGCGTCGCGAAGAACATCATCCTGGGCTGGTTCATCACCATGCCCGCCGCGGCGCTGGTCGCGGCGCTGAGTTACGGCGCGGTGCTGCTGCTCTTCGGGTAACCCTCCGCCGCAGTACGTACATGGGTCCGCCCCCGCTCTCCGTACCAGGGAGAGCGGGGGCGGACCCTTTCGCCTTGTGGTGGCACCGCCATGCAGCACCGCAAGGCCGTATGTGGGACTCCCCGGCGTACGGCTCAGCCGAAGCGGCCCGAGATGTAGTCCTCCGTGGCCTGGACCGACGGGTTGGAGAAGATCCGCTCCGTCTCGTCGATCTCGATGAGACGGCCGGGCTTGCCGACCGCCGCGAGGTTGAAGAACGCGGTGCGGTCCGAGACACGGGCCGCCTGCTGCATGTTGTGCGTCACGATGACGATCGTGAAGCGCTCCTTCAGCTCGCCGATCAGGTCCTCGATCGCGAGGGTCGAGATCGGGTCCAGCGCCGAGCACGGCTCGTCCATCAGCAGGACGTCCGGCTCGACCGCGATGGCGCGGGCGATGCACAGACGCTGCTGCTGGCCGCCGGAGAGGCCGGAGCCGGGCTTGTTGAGACGGTCCTTGACCTCGTTCCAGAGGTTCGCGCCGCGCAGGGACTTCTCCACGACGTCGTTCAGCTCGCTCTTGCGGTAGCTGCCGTTCAGCCGCAGACCCGCCGCCACGTTGTCGAAGATCGACATGGTGGGGAAGGGGTTCGGGCGCTGGAAGACCATGCCGACCGTGCGGCGCACGGTGACCGGGTCGACGTTGGAGGCGTAGAGGTCCTCGTCGTCCAGCAGCACCTTGCCCTCGACGCGGCCACCGGGGGTGACCTCGTGCATCCGGTTCAGGGTGCGCAGGAACGTGGACTTGCCGCAGCCGGACGGGCCGATGAAGGCCGTCACGGAACGGGGCTCCACGGTCATCGAGATGTCCTCGATGGCCTTGTGGTTGCCGTAGAAGGCGCTGAGGCCGCTGATGTCGATGCGCTTGGCCATGGGAATCACTGCTTCTTTCGGGAGGTCGCTGATGGCCGCGTCAGCGACCGGTCTTCGGGGCCTTCCAGCGGGCGATGCCGCGGGCCACGAGGTTGAGGATCATGACGAAGGCGATCAGCACCAGGGCCGCTGCCCAGGCGCGGTCGTAGGACGCGGCCTCGCCGATCTTGTACTGCTCGTAGATGTAGAACGGCAGCGAGGACTGGGCGCCTTCGAAGGGGTTCGTGTTGATCAGCTGGCTGCCGAAGACCAGCAGGATGATCGGGGCCGTCTCGCCGGCGATACGGGCGATGGCCAGCATGACGCCGGTGGTGATGCCGCCGATCGCGGTCGGCAGGACCACCTTCAGGATGGTGCGCCACTTCGGGATGCCGAGGGCGAGGGAGGCCTCGCGCAGCTCGTTGGGGACGAGCTTGAGCATTTCCTCGGTAGAGCGGACCACGACCGGGATCATCAGGATCGTCAGGGCGAGGGCACCCATCAGGCCGGAGGGCTCCAGGTTGGCGATCAGCATGATCGACAGGATGAAGAGACCGGCGACGATGGACGGGATGCCCGTCATCACGTCGACGAAGAAGGTGACGGCCCTGGCCAGCGAGCCCTTGCCGTACTCGACGAGGTAGACGGCGGTCAGCAGGCCGAGCGGGGCGGAGATCACCGTGGCGATGCCGACCTGCTCCAGGGTGCCGATCAGCGCGTGGTAGACGCCGCCGCTGGCCTCGGAGCCGAGCACGCCGGCCATCGAGTGGGTGAGGAAGTAGCCGTCCAGGCGCTCGGCGCCGCGGACGATCGTCGTCCAGAGCAGCGAGGCGAGCGGGACGACGGCGATCAGGAAGCAGACCCACATCACGCTGGTGGCGAGCCGGTCCTTGGCCTGGCGCTGGTTCTCCACGACCGTCGTGGTGACGTAGGAGATGGCCAGGAAGAGCAGGGCGGAGATCATGCCCCACTGGATGCGGCTCTCCCAGCCGGCGGCCAGCGAGAGGCCGACGCCGAGCGCGACGGAGACGGCGGCGAAGCCGAGCGGCGCGAGGCGGGGCAGGGAGCGGCTGCCGAGGCTGCTCTTCGGGGAGGGCGATGCGGGCGTCGGGTGTTCCATGACGCCGGTGGGTGCGTGGCTCATGCGTTGGCCCCCGAGTACTCCTTGCGGCGGGCGATGATGAGCCGGGCCGCGCCGTTGACCAGCAGGGTGAGGACGAAGAGGACGAGGCCGGAGGCGATCAGGGCGTCCCGCCCGAACGCGTCGGCCTCGCCGAACTTGGCCGCGATGTTCTGGGCGAACGTGCCGCCGCCCGGGTTGAGCAGGTGCAGCGAGATGAGGAAGTTCGGGGACAGGACCGTGGCGACGGCCATCGTCTCGCCGAGCGCGCGGCCGAGGCCCAGCATCGAGGCGGAGATGATGCCGGAGCGGCCGAAGGGCAGCACGGAGAGGCGGATGACCTCCCAGCGGGTGGCGCCGAGCGCGAGCGCGGCCTCCTCGTTCATCTTCGGGACCTGGAGGAAGACCTCGCGGCTGACGCTGGTCACGATCGGCAGGATCATGATCGCGAGCAGGATGCCGACGGTGAAGAGCGAGCGGGCGACGCCGACCTCGGTCTTCTCGAAGATGTACGTCCAGCCGAAGAACTGGTCGAGCCAGAGGTTGAGGCCCTCCAGGTACGGCACGAGGACGAGCGCGCCCCAGATGCCGTAGACGATGCTGGGCACGGCGGCCAGCAGGTCGACCACGTACGCGATGGGGGCGGCCAGCTTGCGCGGCGCGTAGTGCGAGATGAACAGGGCGATGCCGACAGCGATCGGGACCGCGATGACCATCGCGATGATCGAGCTGACGACCGTGCCGAAGAGCAGGACCGCGATGCCGAAGACCGGGGGGTCGCCGGCCGGGTTCCAGTCGAAGGTGGTGAGGAAGTTGCCCTCGTCCTTCGAGATGGCGAGCACCGAGCGGTAGGTGAGGAACGCGGCGATCGACGCCATGAGCACGAGCAGCAGGATGCCCGAGCCGCGGGAGAGGCCCAGGAAGATCTTGTCGCCCGCGCGCCCGGTGGACTTGGGGCGCCCGGTCCGTTCCGGCGGGGCCGGCGGGGCCGGTGGCATGTCTATGGGTGTGGTGGAAGCCATGGTCTTTCCGGTCTGTGTGGGGGAGCCGAGGCTCCCCTGGCGGCGGTGCACCGGATGGGAGGGGGGGGCGGGTACGTCGGCGGCCGGGTTACCGGTCACGTCGGCGGGGCGGCCGGTCCGGGTGGTCCGGCCCGGCCGCCCCGGGTGTTACGAGAGGGTGCCGATGGTCTCGCGGACCTTGGCGTTGATCTCGGCCGGGATCGGGGCGTAGCCCGCCTCGGTCAGGATCTTCTGGCCGTCGTCGGAGGCGGCGTAGGAGAGGAAGGACTTGACGGTGTCGAGCGTCTCGGGCTTGTTGCCGCTGTCACAGACGACCTCGTACGTCACCAGGACCAGCGGGTAGGCGCCCTCGGCCTTGGTGGTGTAGTCGAGGTCGAGCGCCAGGTCCTTGCCGGTGCCCTTGATCTTGGCGGCGGCGATGGCCTTGGAGGCGTTCTCCGAGGTGGCCTGGACCGGCGTGGCGCCACCGGTGTTGATGTCCACGGTCGGGATGGACTGGGACTTGGCGTAGGAGAGCTCGAAGTAGCCGATCGAGCCGTCGACGGCCTTGACCTGGGAGGCGACGCCGGAGGAGCCGGAGGCGGCCTGGCCACCGGGGGCCGGCCACTTCTTCTCGGCCTCGTACTTCCAGTCGTCCGGAGCGGCCGCGCCGAGGTACTTGCCGAGGTTCTGCGTGGTGCCGGAGTCCTCGGAGCGGTGGAAGGCCTGGATGGCCTTGTCCGGCAGCTCGACGCCGTCGTTCAGCTTGGCGATCGCCGGGTCGTTCCACTTCTTGATCTTGCTGTCGAAGATCTTGGCGAGGGTCGGGGCGTCCAGCGTGAGCTTGTCGACGCCGTCCAGCTTGAAGCCGATGGCGACCGGGCCGCCGACCATCGGGAGGTTGATGCCCTGGCCGGTCTTGCACATCTTCTTGGAGTCGGCGACCTCCTCGGGCTTCAGCGCCGAGTCGGAGCCGGCGAAGCCGACGGTGCCCTGGTTGAAGGCGACGATGCCCTCGCCGGAGGAGGACGAGTTGTAGTTGATCTCCACACCGGAACAGGCGGCCATGTAGTTCTTGACCCAGAGGTCCATCGCGTTCTTCTGCGCGCTGGAGCCGGAAGCGCGCAGCTGACCCTTGGCCTTGCCGCAGTCGACGTTCGACGCGGCGGTCGTCTTCTCGCCGGTGCCGGTGGCGCCGCCCGTGTTGTCATCCGAACCGCACGCCGTGAGGACCAGGGCGCCGGAGACGGCGAGGGCACCGAGCGCGGTGGCACGAAGCCGGTTCTTGCGCTGAAGCTTCACTTTCGGGTGTTCCTTCCAGGAGCCGCCGTGGTCAGTTCGTTCTACGACGGCGTGCGATGAGGAGGGGTGCTGTGGCTTGCCGCCGCGCACCTTGTACGTCCGAAATTAGGCAGAACAGGTGAAGCCGCCAACGGGGGAGAGTGAACGGCAGGTGAACCGTGTCGGGCAGGCGGGTGCGGGGGCTGCCGGGGGGGGTGCCTCTATGTCTTTCGTCAAGGCACCCCTGGCGGGTTTGGGTGATTCGGTCTTGCTGGGGTCATGCGGCGAGTTCGACGTCGGCGGGCTTGCGGGATTCATAGAAGGTGCCGTCGCGGAGCATGGCGAACAGGACGCTGACGCGTTGGCGGGCGAGGCGGAGGAGGGCCTGAGTGTGGGTTTTGCCGCGGGCGCGTTGCTTGTCGTAGTAGGCGCGGGAGGCGGGATCGGCGTTCATGCAGGCGAAGGCGGAGAGGAACATGGCGCGCTTGAGCTGGCGGTTGCCGCCTCGGGGCGCGTGTTCGCCGTGGATCGATGTGCCCGACTGTTCCGTGGTCGGGGCGAGGCCGGCGTAGGAGGCGAGGTGGGCGGCGCTCGGGAAGCTGGTGCCGTCGCCGACGGTGGTCAGCAGGACGGCGGCAGTCCTGACGCCGACGCCGGGCATCGACGTCAGGACCGGGGAAAGAGGGTGGGCCTCCAGCAGGGCGTCGATCTGGGCTTCCAGGGCCCGGCGCTGTTCGTGGACGGCGGCGAGCGAGCGGGCCAGGGAGGGCACGACGATGTCGAGGGTGCCGGTTCCCGGGACCACGACGGTCTGCTCGTCCAACGCCTCGAAGACATCGTCGATCAGCCGCTGGGCCATGCGCGGGGCCTTGGGCCGGATGAGCTCGACGAGCCTGCGGCGGCCGGCTTTGCGCAGTGCGGCGGGAGAGCCGTAGCGCTCCAGCAGCCAGGTGACGGCCCGGTGGTCGAGGCGGGGGCCCAGAACGCGCTCCAGCGACGGGTGGAACTGGGTGAGCAGGCCGCGTATCCGGTTGGAAGTGCGGGTGGCTTCGGCCGCGAGGTCCTGGTCGAAGCCGACGAGGACGGTCAGCTCGGCGGTGATCTCGTCGGTGAGTTCCAGCGAGCGCAGGGTGTGCGGCATGGTGCGGGCGGCGTCCGCGATCACGGCCGCGTCCTTGGCATCGGTCTTCGCCTCGCCCGGGTAGAGGTCGGCGATGCGGCGCATGGCCAGTCCGGGCAGGTAGGCGACCTTGCAGCCTGCGTCCCGGGCGACGGTCAGCGGCAGGGCGCCGATGGAGGCAGGCTGGTCCACGATCACCAGGACGGTGCCGAACTTCGAGGCCAGTTTGTCGAACACGGCCCGCAGCTTCGGCTCGCTGTTGGGCAGCGGCTTGTCGAAGACCTTCTTCCCGGCCGGGGTCAGTCCGTGCCCGTGATGGGTCGTCTTGCCGACGTCCAGGCCGAGGAACACGCCCACGTCTTCGGTTTCGAACACCACACCCCTCCTGGGGAGTTGATCCGTGCCGGCCTCGGCGTCGGTGTCGTACGCGCGCATCCACGTTATGCAGACCTGCCGCCCGCAAACTGTCCGGCGTTGCGCCGGACCGGGCGATGGCCGGACCTCTGATCAGCGTCTCCGACGGCACCTCCCGGGCCCGGTGGCACCACCCCCCAGGTCATCCGTTCGACAGGGGGCAAAAGCCATGCCGGGCCCGGAGGCCAGCGGCCCTCTTGCAGGACCACGAAAAACATAACGGGGCCGGGGCGGTGATCAGAGCCTGGGCAGCGCGTCCAGGAACGCGGTCAGCTGCCGCACGTCGCGGGGCTGGGTGAGCCGGGCCCGGGCGGCGTCGGGGGCCAGCCACAGGATGCGGTCCACCTCGTCGTTGGCGGTGAAGGAGCCGCCCGTCGCCTCGGCCGCCCAGTAGGCGACCTCCTTGGGCCGGCCGTCCACCACGTAGTGCGCGGTGGGGAGGCGGGTGCCCGGGGCGCAGTGGTGCCCGGTCTCCTCCAGCACCTCCCGTACGGCGGCGGCCAGCGGCTCCTCGTCGCGCTTCAGCTTGCCCTTGGGGAAGGAGAAATCGTCATACTTCGGGCGGTGTACCAGGCACACCTCCACGCTGCCGTCGTCCGGGTCGCGCCGCCACAGCACGCATCCCGCGGCGCGGATCACGGAGCCCTGGGGGTCCCCGCTCATGACACCGTCAGGGCCGTGGCGTACGGCCAGCTCTCCCGGAACACCGCCCGCGCGGCCTCCACCTCGTGGCGCTGGTCGGCGTGGAGCACGCCCAGCGCGTACGCCGTGGCCGGGGCGATTCTCGGGGTGCGGGCCGCCGCTGCCGCCGCCGCTGCCGCCTCCACGGCGTCCCGGTGCAGGTCGAGGGCGTGCCCCGGTGCGGCGAGGGCCGGGTCGGCGGCGCCGAGGACGACCTCGTGGGCGTACCGGTGCAGCCGCAGCAGCAGGCGGGCCTGGTGCCAGGCGGCGTCCTGCGCCTCGTTGTACGGCTCGGTGTCCTCGGGCGGGAGGGCGGCGACCGCGCTGAGCAGGCGTTGCTCGGCGCGTTCTGCGGGCTCCAGGAGGGCTTCGGAGGTCCGGCCCGTGGTGCCGGGGGCCAGCGGTACGTCGGAAGCCAGGAGCGCCACGGCGTCGGCGACCGCGTGGAAGCGGGAGGAGCCGAGTGCCTGGAGGGCCGCGGAGTGCGACCGGGTCCGGGCGAGGGTGAGGCGGCGTTCCAGCAGCGCCCCGGCGCGCGCGGCCCCGACCCCGAGGGCGGCGCGGCCCTGGGCGTCGGATGCGGCGCCCTCCCCGGCGGCCCTGGCGCCCCGGGCGGCGGGGAGAGCGGGTCCGGAGAGCTGGTGCAGGGCCTCGACGAGCCGGGTGAGGCGGTTCGCGTAGGCGTGTTCGCGGGCCAGGATGCCCGACAGCCAGGCCAGCTCGGCGCGGAGCTGGTCGGCCCAGTGCGGGTCGAGCGCGGCCCGGAAGGTGTGCAGGGAGCCGCTGATCCGGCGGGCCGCGCGGCGCAGGGCGCGGGTGGCGGCCGCGGCGTCGTGGCCGCCGGACTCGGCGGGGGCGCTGTGCTCGTGGTGCAGGCGCAGGCTGCGCAGGAAGTCGGCGGCCTGCCCCCGGAGGTAGGGCGCGAGGACCGCCTCGGTGGTCAGGTCCCCGGCGGGGCGGTTCTCCGCGGTGCGGGCGGGGGTGGGCCGGGGGCCGGTGGGGCGGGTTCCGGATGGCCCGGGCCCGTCGGGGCGGTGGCCCTGCTCTTCGGCCTTGTCCGGCGGCACGTCCACCGTGGCGTCGGTGCCGGTCCCCGGGGCCGGGCCCGTCGTGGGCCGGGTCGTCGTCTGCTGGTCAGGGCGTCGCACGCCTGCGCCTCCGGGCGTCGATGAGCATTTCCTGGACGTGCCGCAGCGGCTGGCCGTCCGCGTCCGTGGCGTGCCGGGTCCAGTTCCCGTCGGGGCCCAGGTGCCAGGAGGCGGTGGTGTCGGCCATACCGGTCTCCAGGAGTCGGCTGAGTGCGGCGCGGTGGGCGGGGTCGGTGACCCGGACCAGGGCTTCGATCCGGCGGTCGAGGTTGCGGTGCATCATGTCGGCGCTGCCGAACCACACCTCGGGCTCGCCGCCGTTGCCGAAGGAGAAGACCCGGGAGTGTTCGAGGAAGCGGCCGAGTATGGAGCGGACCCGGATGTTCTCGGAGAGCCCGGCGACGCCGGGGCGGATCGCGCAGATCCCGCGCACCCAGATGTCGACGGGCACGCCCGCCTGGGCCGCCCGGTAGCAGGCGTCGATGATCGCTTCGTCGACCATCGAGTTGACCTTGATCCGTACGTAGGCGGGGCGCCCGGCCCGGTGGTGGGCGATCTCCTTGTTGATCCGGGCGATCAGCCCGTCGCGCAGGGACTTCGGGGCGACCAGGAGGCGGCGGTAGGTCTCGCGGCGGGAGTAGCCGGAGAGCCGGTTGAACAGGTCGGAGAGGTCCGCCCCGACCTGCGGGTCCGCCGTGAGCAGGCCGAGGTCCTCGTACAGCCGGGCCGTCTTGGGGTGGTAGTTGCCGGTGCCCACGTGGGAGTACCGGCGCAGGGTGTCGCCCTCCTGGCGGACGACGAGGGAGAGCTTGCAGTGGGTCTTCAGCCCGACGAGGCCGTAGACGACATGGCAGCCCGCCTCCTCCAGCTTGCGGGCCCACTTGATGTTGGCCTGCTCGTCGAAGCGGGCCTTGATCTCGACGAGGACGAGGACCTGCTTGCCGGACTCGGCCGCGTCGATCAGGGCGTCCACTATCGGGGAGTCGCCGGAGGTGCGGTACAGGGTCTGCTTGATGGCCAGCACGTCCGGGTCGCCCGCCGCCTGTTCCAGGAACGCCTGGACGGAGGTGGAGAACGAGTCGTACGGGTGGTGGAGCAGGACGTCCCGCTCGCGCAGCGCGGCGAATATGTCGGGCGCCGATGCGGACTCCACCTCGGCCAGGTCCCGGTGGGTGCCCGCGACGAACTTCGGGAACTTCAGCTCCGGTCGGTCCAGCGAGGCGATGGCGAAGAGCCCGGTCAGGTCGAGCGGTCCGGGCAGCGGGTAGACCTCCGCGTCGGACACCTTCAGCTCGCGGACCAGCAGATCCAGGACGTACGGGTCGATGGACTCCTCGACCTCCAGCCGCACCGGCGGGCCGAAGCGGCGGCGCATGAGCTCCTTCTCCAGGGCCTGGAGAAGATTCTCCGCGTCGTCCTCCTCGACCTCCAGGTCCTCGTTCCTGGTGACCCGGAACATGTGGTGCGCCAGCACCTCCATCCCCGGGAACAGCTCCTCCAGGTGGGCCGCGATGACGTCCTCGATGGGGACGTACCGCTGCGGGGACGCCTCCAGGAAGCGGGTCAGCAGCGGCGGGACCTTGACCCGGGCGAAGTGGCGGTGGCCGCTGACCGGGTTGCGGACGACGACGGCGAGGTTGAGGGAGAGCCCGGAGATGTACGGGAAGGGGTGCGCGGGGTCGACGGCCAGCGGCGTCAGGACCGGGAAGACGCGCTGCCGGAAGAAGGTGAACAGGCGGGCCTGCTCCTTCTCGGTCAGGTCCGGCCAGCGGATCAGCTGGATGCCCTCGTCGGACAGGTCCGGGGCGATGTCCTGCTGGAAGCAGGCGGCGTGCCGGGCCATGAGCTCGCGCGAGCGGGTCCAGATGAGGTCCAGGACCTCGCGGGGCTGGAGGCCGGAGGCGGAGCGGGTGGCGACGCCGGTGGCGATGCGGCGCTTGAGGCCGGCCACCCGGACCATGAAGAACTCGTCCAGATTCGAGGCGAAGATGGCGAGGAAGTTGGCCCGCTCCAGGATGGGCGTGGCCGGGTCCTCGGCCAGCTCCAGGACCCGTTCGTTGAACGCGAGCCAGCTGCGTTCGCGGTCCAGGAAGCGCCCCTGGGGCAGCTCGTCGCCGTCCCGGTCGGGCTCGTAGGCGTCCGCGTCGGCGTCCAGGTCGGGATCCAGATCGGCGGCGGTCGAGAAGCCGACCCCGTTGGACGCGGGGGTGGCGTGCGGCCGGTGCGCGGCGAGTGAGCCGACGGACGGCTGGGCGGCGGGCTGGACGGGGACCTCGGAGCTGGGCTGCTGGCTCATGGACCTATTGTTCCGCGCGGAGCGCCCCTCAGGCGCGTCGGAGCCCGGAAGGATCGCGGAAGGCCCGGGAAACCCCGGGTCACGGCGGGGTGAGCCGGTGGGGGAGCCCGACGGTGAACCGGGGGAGCCCGTGGAGGTGTCTCCCCGGGCTCGCCCGTTGCGGCGGGGGGCGGGCACAGCTGGCTGCATCCCGTGAGGGTCGCAAGGGCGTCTGAATGGCCGGTAACGGCGACATGACGTACAGGAAGCGGTGTGCCTGCGGGTGGGACTTGCGGTCACTGTACGTGTGCGCGGGGGTCGGGCCGCCCTGAGGCCTGGGGTACGCGTTCGTCGTCCGGGCCCACCCCCCCGGGGGGCCCGCCCCCGGCGCTGGCCGGCGCCGCCGCCCACCCGGGGGGGCGGCGCCCGGCCCCGAAGGGGGCGCACACCGCCGGCCCGGCGCACGGGCGGGGGCT
>NZ_JBHXJG010000070.1:0-30236 GCF_042723425.1 Streptomyces sp. NPDC058375
TCAGGGATCCGGGCCTCGGTCGTCTTCTTCAGTAGCGGGGACAGGATTTGAACCTGCGACCTCTGGGTTATGAGCCCAGCGAGCTACCGAGCTGCTCCACCCCGCGTCGGTGAACACCACCCTACGCCATGGAATCGCCCTGCGTGACCGCATGAGGCTCCGCCCGCGCGCCCATCGGTGCTCACACGAGCCTTTGCCTGCACACCCATTCCTGACGCAGCGTCAGTTCAGTAACCTGACAGAGTGTCAGCTAATCGGCCGGCCCCGCCTGTTGCCCGGCGGGCCATCGAGCAGGAGCGGGCGGAACGATGCTTGGATCGACTCACGGCACCCTCACCACCGACTTCCGTGCCCGGGTGGTGGCCTGCGGCGAGGAGCCGCACGCCGCCGTCGTCAGCCTGCCTACGGCCTCGGCCCGGGGCGGCCTCGACGTCAGCGGGCGACCGCTGCACCTGGCCGTGCCCGACCTGGACCGCTTCTTCCGGCCCCGCTCGGTGGCCGTCGTCGGGGCCTCGGACGCCGAGGGCCGCCCCAACACCGGCATCACCCGGCAGCTGATCGCCTGGTCCGAACGGGTCGGGGCCCGGCTGCACCCGGTGCACCCGACCCGCCCGTCCGTGTTCGGCCTCGCCTGCTTCCCGTCGGTCGGTGCGCTCCCCGAGCCGGTCGACCTGGCGGTCCTGCTGGTCGCGGACCCGCTCCCGGTGATCGAGGAGCTGGGCGAGGCCAAGGTGCCCTTCGCGGTCGCCTTCGCCTCCGGGTTCGCCGAGACCGGGGAGGCCGGCGCGGCCGCCCAGGCCCGGCTGGCGGCGGCCGTGGAGCGGTCCGGGCTGCGGCTGCTCGGGCCGAACACCAACCTGAACGCCTTCGAACGGTTCCGGGACGACCTGGAGGGCCCCGCCATCGCCCTGATCACCCAGTCCGGGCACCAGGGCCGCCCGCTCCGCGCCCTCCAGGAGCTGGGGATCCGGCTCTCACACTGGGCGCCCACGGGCAACGAGGCCGATCTGGAGACCGCCGACTTCCTGGCGTACTTCGCCCAGCTCCCCGCGGTCGGGGCGGCCGCCTGTTACGTCGAGGGGCTCAAGGACGGCCGCTCCTTCCTGCTCGCCGCCGACCGGGCCGCCCGCGCGAAGGTCCCGGTCGTCGCCGTGAAGGTGGGCCGCACGGAAGCCGGGGCCGAGGCCGCCGCCTCGCACACCGGGAAGCTGACCGGGGCGGACCAGGTGGTGGACGCGGCGATGCGGCAGTTCAGGGTGATCCGGGTGAACGGCCTGGACGAACTCCAGGACACCGCCGCCCTGCTGGCCCGGGCCCGCCCGCCACAGGCCGAGGGGGTCGCCGTCTACTCCATCTCCGGCGGCACCGGCGCGCACTTCGCCGACCTGGCGACGGCTGCGGGGCTCTCGCTGCCCGCCCTGTCACCCGAGAAGCAGGCCGAACTGCACACCTGGATACCGGAGTACCTGAACGTCGCCAACCCCGTCGACAACGGTGGCCACCCGGTCGGCGACTCGCGTGGCCGGAAGATCATCGACGCGATCCTCGCGGACCCGTCGGTCGGGGTGCTGATCTGTCCGATCACCGGCCCGTTCCCCCCGATGAGCGACCGGCTCGCCCAGGACCTGGCGGACGCGGCGGAGGCCACCGACAAGCTGGTCTGCGTGATCTGGGGCTCCCCCGTCGGCACCGAGGACGCCTACCGCACCACCCTGCTCGGCTCCTCGCGCCTCCCCAGGAGATCAACATGACCACGCGCGACGCCAACGAGGGCGTGGCGTCCTTCGTCGAGCGCAGATCGCCGGAGTACCGAGGGTACTGACCGGAGCACCGGGGCTCAGCCGGCCACCGGCGGGTTGAAGCGGTGGAAGGCGGGCTCCGACCAGCGCAGCGGGGAGGCGGCGGCGATCTCCCGTACGGCGGTGACCTCGAACTCCACGAGGCGCTCCGCCCCCGGAACCCGCGCCACCTCGTCCGCGTCCCAGACCGTACGGGCGAACCCGGTCAGATGCAGGGAGGCCCCGGTGTCCCAGTCGGGCACGAGAAGGCCGGCGGCCGGGTTGAGTTCGAGGTTGCCCAGGGTCAGGAACATGCCGTTGCCCGCGTAGTCGGGCCAGCGCAGCAGCCGGGGCGTGAGTACCTGGACGAAGCCCGGGTTGCCGCCCCGGTGCGAGGCGTCGGCGTCGCCCCGGTCGGAGGCGGTGGCGACGAAGAAGGTGTCGGCGGCCCGCAGCGCCTCCTGCTGGGCAGGGCTCAGGGCGTCGCCGTCCGCGACCGGGTGCGGCTGCCCGCCCTCCTCACCCGGAGCGACCGTGCGGTGTTCGCGCTCCTGGATGTACTTGGGGCAGTTGGCGACGGCCTGGTCGAGGTCGACACGGAGCCCGTCGCCGGCACGGACCGCCCGGCCGTTCATCCGCATCCGGCGACGAGTGGCCGGTTCGATGGCGATCATGCCGATCCGGGCGGGGGCGGCCCCACCCGTGCCCGCGCCGGACAGTAGGCCGGCCAGCGGGTCGTCGGGCAGCGGCAGGGCTTCGACGACCAGGGTGTCCGGCGCGGGGACGCTCAGGAATCCCGGTGCGCCGGTGAGCTGGGTCGCCCAGATCCGCCCCCGCTCGTCCGCGCCGCCCACCACCAGAAAGGGCTGTTGGGCGAGGAAGTCCGCCGCCACCTCGGGGATGTCGGAGCGGATGGCCCGCTCCGCACTGCCCGCCCGCCGGGCGAGCCCCGCCCGCTCCTGCACGGCGATCTCACCCCGGTGATATCCGCTCATGACCTTGCGCCCTGCCCTTCCGCTCTGCCTTTCCGCTCTGCCGGTGTCTAGAAGAAGCCGCAGGTGGGGGCGCCGGCGGTCGGTGCGCCCGCCGGGTCGGCCCCGGTCGGCGCGTAGACCTCCAGGCGGATCCCGTCGGGGTCGGTGAAGAAGATGCCGCCCGAGGTGCCGCTCTCGCCGTGCGGCACGACGCCCTCGTGGGCGAAGTCCGCGCCCAGCCCGCGCAGGACCTCTTCGGTGGCCCGGACCTCCTCGACGGAGTCCACCTGGAACGAGAGGTGGTGGAGACCGGGGAGGGCCGTTGCGAACGTGCCCGCGCTCTGCTGCCACAGGGTCACCACGAGCCGGGAGTCACGCCCCAGGAAGGCCCAGCGACGATCGGCGTCCTTGCCCTCGGCCAGCACCTCGAAGTCGAAGACCGCACGGTAGAAGGCGGCCGAGCGCTCCAGATCGGTGACGTTGAGGCCGACATGACCCGTCTGGAGGTTCTTCGCCTTGCCCATGGTCGATCCCGTTCCTTCAGTCAGGGCCGCGAGATGATCTCGCAACCTCTGATACCAATTTTGAAGGTTAGAAGAACCGGCGTCAACCGGTGATCTCCATTTGGCTGGTTATGATCGAGGGATAGCCACCCCCCGCCAGCCCCTCCCCCGCGTGACGGAAGGAGCCCAGCCGTGCCGCACCCCTCCGGGACCGACCCCCGGCCGCTGACCGGTGAGCCGCTCGCCATCGATCTGCTCAACACCCGCTGGATCGACGGGGACGGCCCGCACGACCTGCTGGACTCGGTCTCCGGTCTGGCCGTCTGGCTCGACAGCCCGCCGGTGCGGGGCCACCTCGACCCCGACCCCGCCCAGACCACCGCCCCCACCGCCGACCGCGCCACGCTGGACCGGCTGCTCCTGGCCCGCGCGGCGCTCGACGCCCTGGCCACCACGGCCGCCCTCCGCGATCCGGCCACCCCCGAGCAGGCCGCCCGACTGAACGAGGTCCTCCGCCACGGCCGCATCCGCCGCGCACTGGGATCCGACGGAATGCCGGAGTCCGTGGTGGAGGTGGACGAGCCGTCCTGGCTGCCCGCCTGGTACGCGGCGGAGAACTGGCTACGGCTGGCCGTGGACCGACCCGACCGCATCCGCGCCTGCGCGAACGACGCCTGCGTCCTGCACTTCCACGACGTGTCCAAGAACGGCACGCGCCGCTGGTGCTCCATGGCAGGCTGCGGCAACCGCGCGAAGGCGCAACGCCACTACGCCCGACGCACCGAAGCCTGAAACCCGACCCGCCCCCCCCACCCCCCACTCCGCACCCGCACCTCCCCAGCTGACGGTCCGTCAGTTCTAATGGAGGGCGTGATGGGACACGCAGGCATGGCCGCCACCGCCGTCCGGTACCTCAGGTCCGTCGGCGCCGCCACGACAGCCGCACCGGGGACACCGGCCGGGGCGCCGCCCGAGGCACTGCCCCGGCCGGACCTGAGAGCCGTCCGGGACGACGAGCGGCTACCGGTCGCACCGGGCGAATTCCGGCGTGTGCTGGGCCACTTCGCCAGCGGCGTCACCGTGGTCACCGCGCGCGACGCGGACGGGCCGGCGGGCTTCGCCTGCCAGTCCTTCGCCTCGCTCTCGCTGGACCCGCCGCTGGTGTCCTTCATGGTCGCCCGTACGTCGACGACCTGGCCGCGCATCGCCCGCGCCGGTGCGTTCTGCGTGAACATCCTGGGGGCCGAACAGGGCGCGCTGTGCCGGGGGTTCGCGGTGAGCGGGGCCGACAAGTTCGCGGGGGTGGCCTACGGGGACGCCCCGGCGACCGGATCACCGCTGCTGGACTCCGTACCCGCCTGGATCGACTGCCGTATCCACGCCGTCCACACCGGCGGCGACCATCTCATCGTGGTCGGCCGGGTGGAGGCGCTGGGCGCGGCGGACGAGGGCGAGCCGCTGCTGTTCCACCGGGGGCGTTCGGCCGGTTCAGCCGCTAGCGGCCCCCGAAGCCGCCCTCACCCGCCGGATCACCAGGGACATCAGCGCCGCCATCGCGCACAGCGCTCCTGCCGCGTACCAGACCACGTCGTAACTGTCGAAGACGTCCCGCGCGACCCCGCCGAGGAACGCGACCACCGCCGCGCCCACCTGGTGCGAGGCCAGCACCCAGCCGAAGACGATCGCACTGTCCTCGCCGTACTGCTCGCGGCAGAGCGCCAGTGTCGGCGGGACGGTGGCGACCCAGTCGAGGCCGTAGAACACGATGAAGAAGATCATCGGCGGTTGTACGTCGGGGCCGATCAGCAGCGGCAGGAACAACAGGGAGATCCCGCGCAGCGCGTAGTAGACGGCGAGCAGCCTGCGGGCGTCGAAGCGGTCGGTGAGCCAGCCGGAGAAGATCGTGCCGATGATGTCGAAGACCCCGATCACCGCGAGCAGCGAGGCCGCCACGGTGATGGGCATGTGGTTGTCGTGGGCGAAGGGCACGAAGTGGGTGCGGATCAGGCCGTTGGTGGAGGCCCCGCAGATCGCGAAGGTGCCCGCGAGCAGCCAGAACGGGCCGGTGCGGGCCGCGTCGAACAGCACGCGCACCGTCCGGCGCGCGGCGCCCCGGGCGGGCGCGGGCTTCGCCACGTACGTACCGCCGTACGGGGCGAGCCCCACATCGGCCGGGTGGTCGCGCATCAGGAGCCAGACGAACGGGACGACGACGAGGGACGCCAGTCCGACGGTGACCGAGGCGGGCTCCCAGCCGTGTTCGTCGATGATCCAGGCGCAGAGCGGGAGGAAGACGAGCTGCCCGGAGGCCCCGGCGGCGGTGAGGATGCCGGTGACCAGGCCCCGGCGGGCGACGAACCAGCGGTTGGTGACGGTCGCGGCGAACGCCATCGCCATGGACCCGGTGCCGAGGCCGACCAACAGGCCCCAGTAGACCATCAGTTGCCAGGAGGCGGTCATCCAGACGCTGGCGATCGCCCCGGCCGCCACCATGGTGAGCGCGCTCGCCACGACCCGCCGGATACCGAAGCGGTCCATGAGGGCTGCGGCGAACGGTGCGGTCAGCCCGTACAGCGCCATGTCGATGGAGACCGCGAGCCCGATCTCCCCGCGGGACCAGCCGAATTCGGTGTGGAGCGGGTCGATGAGCAGGCCCGGCAGGGAGTTGAAGGCCGCGCCGCCGATGATCGTCACGAAGGTCACGGCGGCGACGAGCCACGCCCGGTGGAAGCGGGGGCGGCGGGGGCGGCGGGGGCGCGCTTCGCGTGGCTGCCGCCGGCCGTCGTCCCGGGCTGCGCTTTCGATGGTCTCGGTCACGTGGACCAGCTTCTTGGCCTGCGGCTTTCCCTACGAGTGGCCTGAAGGACATGGTTCGCAGGAATCGGGCCACGACGGCATGGTCCGGGGCGGGCGCGGTCACGGGCACTGCGTACGATCGCCTTCCGAATGAGAGAGGTTGCCCACCGGAACCCGGCACGACACGAGGAGCGACATGCACTGGGCCGTCCGCCAAGAGTTCGACCGCCGAGCCGGGGCCCGCGTGGCCTGGGGAGTGGGCCTGTCCGCCGTGGCAGCCGGACTGCTGCTCTGGCTCGGCTACCTGCTGCTGGCTCCGTACACCGTCGCATCCTCCCCCAGCCGAGACCTGGAGTGCGAATCCCCTCTGGCGTACGGCCGTTCGCACACCAGCCCTTCCCTGTGCGCCGGGGAACGCGACTGGCCCGAACTCGTCGGCATCCTGGCCCTGTCCGTCCCCACGGCCGTGACGGGCGCGGCGCTCGTCGTCAGCGGCACCTCCCGGCGACGCACCAGCGCCCATGTCTTCGCGATACTGGAGATGCAGGCGAGCGAGGAACGGGCCCGCGGAAAGAAGTGAGGGGCCGGGCCCGGGCCGCCGCACGGAGCACTGCCCATGCACCGGCCGCGCCCACCGCGTACCAGAGCAGGTCCGGTGCGTTGAACGTCGAGCCGAGCACCAGCCGAGCCGCCGTACTGTGCGCCGACAACTCCGCCGGTACGCCCGTGAGCTGCGCGAACTCCACCGCCCAGCTCACCGCCAGCGCCGTGGCGGCCACCACGAGTGGCCGCGCGCGGGGCGCGCAGACGGCGACGAGGGCGCAGACCAGCACCGTGTAGAGCGCGCTCCCCGCGTACTTGGCGAAGGCGCCGTCCGCTCCGGCCCGTACGGCCAGGCCCGCGCCGACGGTGACGACGGCTGCCACCGCCGCGACCGCGCGAGCCGTGAGATCACGGGTGGGCCGCCGCGGGGCCGGGGGTGTGCTCATGGACGGGGGCTCACGGGTGTCACGACCCGCGTCGGGAATGGACGCGGGCTCTGTCGGCTTCTCCATCACATCGCTAACCTGTATCAGCTCGTGGTCTATACCAGCTACAGGCTCCCCCTGTGATCTTCGAGGAGGCCATCGTGCCGCACCGCGTCGTCGTCCTGGCTCTCGACGGGCTGCTCCCCTTCGAACTGGGCATTCCGCAGCGGATTTTCGGCCGCACGCTCGCCACGGAGTCGGACGGCAGGGACAGGAAGCTGTACGACGTGGTGACCTGCTCGGTCCGCCCGCCGGGCCCGGTCCGGACCGACGCGGACTTCTCCGTCCTCGTGGAGCAGGGGCCGGAGGCGCTCGCCACCGCCGACACGGTCGTCGTCCCCGCCTCCTACGAGCTGGGCCCGGTCTTCGAGGAGGGCAGGCTCACCGAGGAGCTGGCCGCCGCGCTCGCCCTGGTCCGGCCCGGCACCCGGATGGTCTCCATCTGCACCGGCAGTTACGTCCTCGCGGCGGCCGGATACCTCGACGGCCGGCCCGCCACCACGCACTGGTCGTCCGCCGACCACTTCCAGCGGACCTTCCCGCAGGTCCGCGTCGACCCGGACGTCCTGTTCATCGACGACGGCGACGTCCTGACCTCGGCCGGGGTCGCCGCCGGGATCGACCTCTGCCTGCACCTGGTGCGGCGCGACCACGGCACGGCCGTGGCCAACGAGATCGCCCGCCGCACGGTCGTGCCCCCGCACCGGGACGGCGGGCAGGCCCAGTACATCCACCGCCCCGTCCCCGAGCCGCAGTTCGCGACCACGACCGCCGCCCGGACCTGGGCCCTGGCCCGGCTGGAGCGGCCGATCCTGCTGCGGGACATGGCGGAGCAGGAGGCCATGAGCGTACGGACGTTCACGCGCCGCTTCCGCGAGGAGGTCGGCATCAGCCCCGGCCAGTGGCTGACCCAGCAGCGGGTGGAGCGGGCCCGGCAGCTGCTGGAGTCGACGGACCTGTCCATCGACCAAGTGGCCCGGGACGCGGGCTTCGGCACGGCGACCTCGCTGCGCCAGCACCTCCAGGCAGCCCTGGGCGTGCCGCCGACGGTCTACCGGCGTACGTTCCGGTCCTCGGCGGACACGGTCCGCTGAGGCCCGGGGCCGTCAGCCCCGGCCCGCCACCAGGTCGTCCAGCTCGGCCGCGAAGAGCCGGGCGGGGTCGAAGGCCATGCCGGTGAAGTGACCGGCCAGCTCCAGGGACAGCACGCCGTGCAGCCGGGTCCAGAACGTGAGGGCCCGGTGGAGCGCGGCGGGCGGAGCCGGGTGGTCACCGGCCCAGTCGCGGTGGTCCTCCAGGTGGGCGGCGAACGGGGTGGCGGGCGCGTCCGGTTCGAGGGCCGTGCAGGCGGTGAGCAGGTCGGCCATGACCTCCCGCGAGATGCCGGTGATCTCCTCGGGCGCGTGGTAGCCGGGGACGGGGGTGCCGTAGATGAGGAAGTACCGGTGGGGGTCCGCCAGGGCCCAGTCGCGCAGGACGTGCGCGAGGGCGGCCAGGTCCGCACCGTCGGCGGCGGCCGCACGGACGGCGTCGGCGAGGCTGCGGTAGGCGTCCCGGATGAGCTCGGTGATCAGCTCGTCACGGCCGGCGAAGTAGCGGTAGAGCGCGGGGCCGCTGACCCCCATCTGCTTGGCGATGGCGTTGAGGGAGAGCGCGGACGCCGCCGATGTGCAGCCCCTCGCCGACGGCGGGCCCGGTCCACCGGATGCAGGATCCGCGCTCGACCTGCCGGACGGTGGACGTGATGTCCAGACTGGTGGCGGGCGTCGCCGGGTTGGGCGGGACCGGGGTGGTCCAGCGGAGGTCCGGGGCGGCGTCCTCGTCCGCACCGAGGAGACCCACACCGGCGAACAGGTCGACGCGAACGTCCCCTACGCCACCGAGATCCTGAAGCAGGGCCTCGAAGCATGGCTCGGCGAGCTGAAGACCGCCGCCGAGGCCCGGCCCTGCTGAGCCCGAGGCCGGGTCAGAAGACCAGCACCCCCCGGGCCACCCGCCCGTGGTGCGCGTCGTCGGCCGCCTTGGCGAAGTCCTCCACCGGGTACGTCACGGTCGCCAGCTCGTCCAGCAGCAACCGGCCCTCCCGGTAGAGGTCCGCGTACAGGGCGATGTCGCGGTGCGGCCGCGAGGAACCGTCGCGTTTCCTGACGGTCCGTTAGATTTTACGGGCAGTCGGACACTCCGGCACAAGACCCAGGAGGCCCCCATGTCCCTGCCGGCCGAGTTCCACGAGATCGCGAAGCGCGTGAACAACTGGGGCCGCTGGGGGGAGGACGACGAGCTGGGGACGCTCAACCTGATCACCGACGCCGTCGTGCGGGAGGCCGTCGCCACCGTGCGTACCGGCCACCGGATACCGCTCGCGCTGCCGCTACGGCAGGACGGGGTGCAGAGCGGGCTCATCCCGGGCCGGATCAACCCGCTGCACACGATGGTCCAGATCAACCAGGAGATCTTCGGCCCCGGTACGGTCGCCACCAGCGACGACGCCGTCACGATGGGGCTCCAGGCGGCCACCCACTGGGACGCCCTGACGCACGCCTCGCACAGCGGGAAGATCTACAACGGCCGTCCGGCGGACACCATCACGGCGCACACCGGCGCACGTTTCTCATCGATCGCCTCCGTGGGGCCGCTGGTCGCGCGCGGGGTGCTGCTGGACGTCGCGCGCGCCCGGGGCGTGGACCGGCTGCCGGGCGAGCACGCCGTGACGCCGGAGGACCTGGTGGCGGCCGAGGAGTTCGGGGGCGTACGCGTACAGGCCGGAGACATCGTGCTCGTACGGACCGGGCAGGTGCGCCTCGCGCTGGCCGGGGACAGAAACGCGTACGGCTACCCGTCGCCGGGGCTCTCGGTGCGCACGCCCGAGTGGTTCCACGCCCGGGATGTGGCGGCCGTCGCCAACGACACCCTGACCTTCGAGATCTTCCCGCCGGAGATCGAGGACCTGTGGCTGCCCGTGCACGCCCTGCACCTGGTGGAGATGGGCATGCTCCAGGGCCAGAACTGGAACCTGGAGGCGCTGTCCACCGCCTGTGCGGAGGAGAAGCGGTACGCCTTCCTGCTCACCGCCGCACCGGAGCCGTTCGCCGGGGCCACCGGCTCGCCGGTCGCCCCGGTCGCGGTCCTGTGAACGGCTGCCGGAAGCCTTGAAAGTCTCAGGCGCGGCCGGTCAGGCCAGGTTGTCGGTGAAGAGACAGGCGGGCGGTTCGCACGCCTCGCCGCCCTGGATCACGACCGTCGGCACGTCCGCGGTCCGGACCGGACCGCTCCGGTCGACCTCGCACCAGATCTGCTTCCCGGCGCCCTCCGGCAGCCAGCCCCAGCGGTCCGCGAGCCCGTCCACCAGCTCCAGGCCCCGGCCGCCCGTGTCCTCGCCCTCCGCGTGCCGCTGGAGCGGCGGGCAGTCACTGGCGTCCGCGACCTCCACCCGGACCGTCCCGGCCGCACCGGAGGCCCCGGCCCCGCCGAAGAGCATCCGCAGCACAGCGGGACACCCCGTGTGGACGACGGCGTTGGTGACCAGCTCCGAGATCAGCAGGATGAGCGTCTCGGCGAGCGGCTCGTCATCCCCTATCCCGGAACCGACCAGGCGCGACCGCGCCCACCTACGGGCCCGCCCCACCTCTGCGGGATCCGGACCGACCTCCAGCTGAACCTGAAGCACCTGCACCGCTCACACCATCCGAACCGGCGGACACATCGCCTCGCGCCTCCTCAGGGTCACGGAACGTGATTCCCTTACGCGACAGCATGGTTGACGTACAGTCACCGCAACAAGCGCTTCGGGCATATTCCAGCGCGAAGGAGTACGCGTGGTGCATACTGTGCGACGCACGCTGCGGGGAGTCGAACAGGAGCGCGCAGAGACTGCGTGAAACGCTCTTCGGGCAGGCCCGGCACATCTCCGGCGAGCGCCCTCGCCCCGGACCGGAGCCGCCGCACAGGCCGCCCCCGGATCGTCCGGTTCCAGAACCACTCGCATCCCACGGAGCGTACCCGAGCCGGGCCCCGACTCCTCCCGGTGACGAATCACGCAAAGGACACAAGCCGGTATCGACACCGGGCGGATGCGCTCTGTCACCCTCCGCCCCCTGCTTCCGGATCCGGTCGGCCGTACGCCGCCGAGCTGCGCGGAAGCGGCCCCGCCGCCCCCAGATCGGCGGCGAGCAGCTCCTCGGCGCCGGCCCCGGGGAGCCAGGAGGCGGCCCGGAGCCAGGCCCGTTTGAGGTGGAGGTGAACATCTGCCTCCCAGGTGAAGCCCATCCCGCCGTGGATCTGGAGGCAGTCGCGGGCATTGCGTACGGCCGCCTCGTCGGCGAGGAGTTTGGCCGCCGCGATCTCCACCGGGTCACCGGTCACGGCGGCCGCGTACACGGCGGCGCGGGCCGGTTCGGTGCGGGCGAGCATGTCGGCGCAGAGATGTTTGACCGCCTGGAACGATCCGACGGGGAATCCGAACTGCTGGCGGTACCCGGCGTGTTGAACGGCAGCCTCGGTGGTCCTGGCCGCACTGCCGAGCTGCTCGGCGGCGGTGAGCAGCGCGGCCTCGTACCGCAACCGCCCGGCGTGCGCCGGAGCGTGCTCCGTCGCGGCCGGAGTACGCGACGTGTCCGCCCGCGTGCGCTCTGTCGTCGTCAGCGCGTCCGCCGCTCTCATCCGGTGCAGCGGTGTGAGCGGGTCCATCGACCGTACGGGCCGGGCGGCGGCCACGAAGTCCCGCAGCGCCTCCCCGGCGACCACCTCGGCCCCCACCAGCACCGTGTCCCGCCCCCGTCGGCACCGCGTCCGCCCCCACCAGCACCGCGTCCGCGTCCGCCAGGTGCGCCACCGGCAGGCCCCCGTCCACGGCCGTCACCACCGCCTCGCCCTCGGCGGCCCCCTTCACCAGGCCCGCCGCCAGGTGCGTGGCGACCAGCGGGCCCGGCAGCAGCGCCCGGCCCGCCTCCTCGAAGAGCAGCACCGCATCGGGCAGCCCGAGGCCCACCCCGCCCGCCTCCTCCGGCAGCCGGAGCGCGAAGAACCCGGCCGTGCCCAGCTCCCGCCAGAGCGAACGGTCCAGGGCCCCGCCCCGGTCCACCGCCGCCCGCAGCCGGTCCCGGTCGAACACCGCGCCGAGCAGGTCGCGCATCCCGGACCGCAGGGCCCGCTGGTCGTCCGAGAGCTGGAAGTCCACGGTGGCCTCAGCGCCCCTTCGGCAGGCCGAGGATGCGCTCGGCGACGATGTTGCGCTGGATCTGCGAGGTGCCGGCCTCGATCGTGTACGAGAGGGAGGAGAGCCGGTCCAGGGCCCATTCCCCGTCCAGGTCGAAGGCGTCCGCCGCCCCCAGCACCTCCGCCGCCGCCTCGTACAGCTCCTGGCGGGCCCCGGAGTAGCGCAGCTTGAAGACCGAGCCGCCGATGCCGGGGACGCCTCCCGTGCGCTCCGACTCCCCCACGTTCCACTGGGTGAGCCGCCACAGGGCCCGGAATTCGGCGTTCAGGCGTCCCAGCCGCCGGCGCAGCACCGGGTCGTCCCATCTCCCCGTCCGGCGGGCCTCGTCGGCGAGGGCGTCCAGGGTGCGGCGGCAGGCGACGACCTCGCCGACGAAGGCGGTGCCGCGTTCGAAGGAGAGGGTGACCATGGTGACGCGCCAGCCGTCGTTCTCGGCTCCGACCCGGTTGCCTACCGGCACCCGGACCTCGTCCAGGAACACCTCCGCGAACTCCGTGGACCCGGCGAGCGTCCGCAGCGGCCGTACCGTGATGCCGGGCGCGTCCATGGGCATCGCCAGCCAGCTGATCCCGCGGTGTTTCGGCGCATCCGGGTCGGTCCGCACCAGCAGCTCGCACCAGTCGGCGACCTCCGCGTGGGAGGTCCAGATCTTGCTGCCGCTGACCACGTACGCGTCCCCGTCGCGCACCGCCCCCGTCCGCAGTGCGGCCAGGTCGGAGCCCGCGTCCGGCTCGCTGAACCCCTGGCACCAGATCTCGTCGCCGCGCAGCACGGGCGGCAGCCAGCGGGCCCGCTGCTCGGCCGTGCCCTCGGCGGCGATCGTCGGCCCGGCGTGCAGCAGCCCGACGAAGTTCGCCCCGACGTAGGGGGCCCCGGCCTTCTCCGTCTCCTCCAGGTAGATCAGGTGCTGGGTCGGGGTGGCCCCCTGCCCGCCCGCGTCCACCGGCCAGTGCAGGCCCGCGTACCCGGCGTCGTACAGCATCCGCTGCCAGGCGGTGTCGTACGACCGGCGCGCGGGCCAGTCGTCGGGCGAGGGCTTCGGGGGCAGGCCGGGGAGCACGGCGGCCAGCCACTCCCGCAGCCGCCGCCGGAACTCCTCCTCGGCCTCCGTGTACGCGAGATCCACCGCCCCGCCCCCGCCTACTCGTCCAGGTCCAGGCCGAGCATGCGGATCGCGTTTCCGCGCATCAGTTTGTGGACGGTCTCCTCGTCCAGTCCCTTGACGTGGTCGAGGGCGACCTCCTTGGTGTGCGGGAAGGTCGAGTCCACGTGCGGGTAGTCGGTCTCGAAGGTGGCGTTGTCGCGGCCGACGACGTCCAGTGACGCGATGCCGTGCTTGTCGCGGAAGAAGCAGCAGAACATCTGCCGGTAGTAGTACGTGGACGGCGGCTCGGGGATCAGATCGCGCACCCCGCCCCAGGCCCGGTGCTCCTCCCACACGTCGTCGGCGCGCTCCAGGGCGTACGGAATCCACCCCATCTGGCTCGCTGTACGCGGGCGGCTCGTGCCTGGCCCACGCCCTGAAGTTGTCGGCGGACGACGTGGGCTCGATGGCGTTCCCGTACGCCCATGTCGCCGGGCCCGACTACACGGTGATGCTGCTGCTGTACGGGTTCCCCGCGGTGATGTTCGAGCAGTTCGCGCTGCCGGACGCGCTGGCGGAGTACCGGCTCCACGGGGTGACCGTGGCGGGCGGTTCGACGGCGTTCTACGCGATGTTCCTGACGGAGCAGCGCAAGGCCCCGGCCCGGCCGCTGATCCCCTCCCTCCGCCTCCTCGCGGGTGGCGGGGCGCCGAAGCCGCCGGAGGTCTACCACGCGGTGGTGCGGGAGATGGGCGTCCAGCTCGCCCACGGCTACGGGATGACCGAGGTCCCGATGATCACCATGGGCGCTCCGGACGACACCGCCGACCACCTGGCCCTGACCGAGGGCCGCCCGCCGGAGGGCATGGAGATCCGGATCACCGACGAGCACGGCAAGCCGCTGCCGTACAGCGTGGAGGGCGAGGTACGGCTGCGCGGGGAGGCGGTCTGCCGGGGCTATCTGGACGCGGCGGCCACCGAGGCGTCCTTCGACACCGAGGGGTTCCTGATCACCGGGGACCTGGGCCGGCTCCAGGAGAGCGGCCACCTCACGCTCACGGGCCGGCTGAAGGACATCATCATCCGCAAGGGCGAGAACATCTCCGCCAAGGAGATCGAGGACCTGCTCCACACACACCCGGGCGTGGCCGACGCGGCGGTGATCGGCCTGCCCGACCCGGAGCGCGGCGAACGGGTCTGCGCGGTGATCGAACAGCCGCCCGGCGCCCCGCCGCTGACCCTGGCCGGCCTCGCCGCCCATCTGCGGGGCGCGGGGCTCTCCGTCCACAAGGTGCCCGAGCAACTGGAGCTGCTGGACGCGCTGCCCCGCAACGAGACGCTGCGCAAGGTGCTCAAGTACAAGCTGCGGGAACGGTTCGGCGGCTGAGGCGGGAGAGGCGTCGCAGGGAGCGTTACGGGGGCGGGCGCGCCACCCCCGTAACGCCCGGGGGTTGCTACGCGTCGGGCTCGATCACCGTGAAGTACACGGCGAACGCCGACACCACATCGCCCTCCGCGACCTTCCCGTCCCGGTCGGTGTCCAGGCTCTGGGCGGCGATCCCCGCGATCTCGGCGCTGGCCCCGAGGACCCGGAGCGCCCGCTCCACGTTCGCCACCGACGCCCTGCCGTCGTTCCCGCCGTCCGCGACCGCGATGACCGCCCGCAGGAACGGCCGGGCGATCTCGGCGAACCGCTCGGGACTGTCCCGGAGCCGCTTCACCGCCCCGCCAGCGAACTCCTCTCGGGTGACCCGCTGATCCCCGTCCACATCGGCGATCCCCGCCATGCCCTGCCAGAACGCCTCGGCCCCGGTGTAGAGCGCCTGCCCCTTGTCGCAACGGGCCGTCGTACCGAACTCGGTGAGCAGACGGGCGGCTGCGGCGTTGAAATCGGCGCGATCGATGTAGCCGTTGCCGTCCTGGTCGAAGGCGGCGAAGCGGTGCGCGATCTTTCGCTCGTACTCTGCGCTGTCCATGCGGGGAGCGTACGACGCCGGAAGCGCTCACGTGTCACCGAGAAGCTGTTCCTCTGTGACAACCTCGCATCGGCGCGGCGGCTGAGCGGCAGGAGCCGCCGAAGAATGACGAGAACGCGCCCCTCACGACAAGTCAATCGCCCAGCTACTGACTATTTCACTTTGTTAAAGTGTGCGAGTTGCACATGTTTGATCAGTTGAGCGGTGGCTAAGCAGCCGCCCGCGGGCTCCAGGAGACACAGGCGTGGCTCCAGGGCGTGGTTGGTCACCAACGGGCAGACCAACTACGCGTTGGCCCATGCCGCGGTGCTCCGGGGATGGGGCGCGGGCTGATGAGCATGCCTCCTCCCCCGCCTCCCGTGAAGAGCGGCGGGGACTTCGACGTGACCCCGAGAGCGCTCCACCCGCTCGCGGGCTACGTGGCGCACCTCCAGGACGGGCTGAACAGGGGAGCCAACCAGTTCCTGGGCGAGCTCGGCCGGTACCCGGACTGCGGGGGTACGGGACCGCCGCGTGGGAGTTCGCCACCGCGTACAAGAAGGTGGGAGACCGCTTCATCGAGGTGTGGGCCAGGTCGGTGGCGAGCGTCGGAGGCGCCGCGGTCGGCTTCGCCCTGACGGCGAACAACTACGCGACCGCCGACGCCGCCACGGACCCCTCAGGCGCCCCTGCCCAGACGCAGTGGCCGCCGACCGTGATCGACAAGCCGCCGAACCACGGGCCCGTGACGGACCTCAAGTGGGCGGACATCGACCAGAGCCAGGACATGTTCCAACTGGCGCTGGAAGCGGTGGAGGCCGGCGTCCTGGCGATCATCCGGCCTCTCCTGGAGGACGCCTACCGCATGGGCAAGGCGAAATACCGCTCGACCTCGCGAATCAGGAAGCCGACCTTCACCTGACCGCGCGGTTGGTCGGCGAGATCAATGAACTGCTGGCACTGGGGCTGGATGACAGCGGCTACGGCGTCGCCGTGAGCGAACTAGGCATGGAGGTCGAGCCCGGCCTCGTCTCCGCGGAAAGCTGGCTCCAGGGGATAGCGGACCAGCTCGCGGCGGGCCGACCCCAGTACGGCTGACAGCCGGGAGGGGCGCCGCCTGTTCCGGCCCGGCGGCCAGCCGGTGGAGGTCAGGCGCTCAGCGGCCTGCAGTCCTCGTCGGTGGCCGACAGCGCGTCGGGGTAGACCTCGAACAGGCGGCGCACCCCGAGTGCGCCGAGCACCTTGTTGACGTGTGAACCGTCCTCCGCGCCCCGGGCCGGGAGGATCAGCCGCAGTCGGCCGCCGCAGGACTTCATCAGGCGGCGCGAGGCGATCAGCACGCCGACGCCGCTGGAGTCGCAGAAGAACACCTCGGACAGATCGAGCACCACATCGTGCTGCCCCTCCGCCACCGCCTCGTGGACGGACTGGCGCACGACGGGCGAGGTCACCAGATCGAGTTCACCGCTTATGCGCAGCACAGCCCAGGAGCCCTGCTCCGCCTCGTCCACCTTGAGCGTCACGACTGGACCTCTCGTTCCGGGGCTCCCGGCAATCCGGAAGTTTCCGTTCCTCCTCGCGGCTGCCCAACCGCACCCCCATGAAACACCGACGCGCCCATCGAGGCCCAGGAGGTTTCCGGTGGAAAGGCGCACTTCGGCCCGTTTCCGCTGATCAGAGTGGTCGGGGAGCCATCCGGGCCGAAAATCGACTACCGTCGTTGGCCACGTACCGCGGGAAAAGAGTTGCCGCAAAGGCGCGTGCGCCGCGCGCCCGGCGGACTACATTCGGTCCTCACGGGCACAGGATGGATCAACGGAGCTGGGCAACAGGGCCGGGGGCTGGGGGGTTCATGGCGAAGGAGACGGCGCCCCGCTGGGACCGCAGGATGCAGCAGAGGCTGGCCCGCGGCGAGGCGGCGGCGCTCGGCGAGCTCTATGACCGGTTCGCGGCCCTCGTCCACAGCCAGGCGCACCGGATGCTCGACGACGAGGACGCCGCCGACCTGGTGACCCGCGAGGTCTTCGCCCAGGTCTGGGAGAACCCCGAGGCGTACGACCCGAAGCAGGGCTCGATGCGTTCCTGGGTGGCCCGCCTCACCCACCGCCAGTCCGTCCAGCGGCTGCGCCGCGCGGCGGCCTCCCGTTACGCGGCGGAGCACGGCGAGGGCGCGGTGCCCGACCCGGAGGAGCTGGAGCGGCGGGTGCGCAGCGCCACGGCCGCCGCCCGCGCCGACTACATCGTCTCCTCGATGCCCGTACCCCTGCGGGAGGCCCTGGAGCTGGCGTACATCCATCGCCGGGACTACCGGCAGACCGCCGCCGACCTCGGGGTCACCGAGGACGAGGCGCGCCGCCGGCTCCGGCTGGGGCTCCAGCTCCTCTCCACGGCCAACGCCCGCCCGCTCGAAGGGTCCTCGCCACCCGGTTACGGACGGATCCGGTGACCGGCGACGGACGCGCGAGCGAGGGCGGCGAGGAGGAGGTGCGCGGCGCCCGCCGGATACCGGGCCCGCGCGGGGCGGCGGACGACCTCGACCTGGAGTCCGTACCGCTGCCTCCCCTGCCGCCGCCCGGCGGGAGCGCCCCGGACGAGGCGGTGCCGGAGCAGTCCGCCCCGAAGCCCGAGCGGGGGCCGGAAACCAGGCTGGATCCCGCAGCGACGGAGCCGGGACTTGAGCTGGGGCCTGAGCCGGACCCGGCCCACGACCACCCGGACCCGGCCGCCCCGGAGCTGGGGCCCGAGCCGGACACCGCCGCCCCGGAGCTGGGGCCCGAGCCGGCCCCCGCCGCCCCGGAGCCGGGCCCTGAGCCGGATCCCGAGCCGGAACCGGACCCGGCCGCCCCGGACCCGGCCCACGACCATCCGGACCCGGCCGCCCCGGAGCCCGCCATGGCCTCCGGCCCGGTCGTCCTCCCGCACCAGGTGCTCAAGGCCCTCCTCGGCGCCTGGGCGCTCTCCGCCTGTTCGGTCGAGGAGACCGCCGCCGTGGAGGACCACCTCACCGGGTGCGCCCCGTGCGCGGACGAGGCGCTGCGGCTGCGGGACGCCGTGGGGCTGCTGCACACCGACGGCTCCCTGGACCTCGACCCGACCCTGCGCACCCGGGTCATCGACGGGTGCCTGGGGCGTCGCCCGGCCCGGATCCCGGTGCCGGAGTGGGCCGCCCCGTACGACGCCGAGACCGCCCGGCTCGACGCGCTGCTCCGTGACATCGGGGACTCCGAATGGCACGCCCCGGTGCGGCTCCAGTGGTTCGAGGAGGAGCACCAGGTCAGCCGCCGGACCACCGTCGCCGGGGTGATCGGCCATCTGACGGCGGTCGACGGGCTGCTGTCCGCCGCGCTCGGCCTCGACGACCCGCTCGACGGCGGCAAGGCCCCGCTGGACCCCACCGAGCGCACCGAGACGTACTGGTCGGCGACGCGCCGGCCGCCCACCCGGGCCGTCCGCGAACCCTGGCGGGCCCAGAGCCACGAGCTGATCCGTACGGCGTCCTTCGCCGGGCGGAACGTCGCCGAGACGTCCGTCTCCTACGGGGCCTTCGCCCTGCCGCTCCAGGACGCGCTGCTGGACCGCGCCTTCGAGTGCTGGGTGCACGGCGGGGACATCGCCGACGCCGTCGACTACCCGTACCAGGCCCCGTCCGCCGCCCATCTGCACCGCATGATCGACCTGGCGGCCCGGATGCTTCCGGCCGCCCTCGCGGGCCGCCGCAGCGCCGGACTGGCCGGGCCGGCGAAGGACCTCGTCACGGCGGGGGCGCCGGGCCGCTCGCTCCACCTGGAGATCGAGGGCCACGGCGGAGGCGACTGGTACATCGCGCTGGACTCGCCGGCCGCCGTCGGCTCGCCCGAACGCGCCGTGGCGCAGGTGGCGCTGGACGGGGTCGAGTTCTGCCGCCTCGTCGCGGGCCACATCTCGCCGGTGGAAGCGGCGGCGGGCCAGGAGGGCGACCGCGAGGCCATCCGCGATGTGCTGTTCGCGGCGGCCTCGCTCAGTCGGCTCTGACACCGGCCCCGGCGCCTCAGCCGACTCGGTCGCCTCTGACACCCGCCCCAGCGCCTCAGCCGACTCGGTCGGCTCCGACACCGCCCTGGCGTCCCGGCCGCCTCCGAACCGGCCCTGCGGAGCCGCTACGCGAAGATCACCGTGCGGCGGCCGTTGAGCAGGATGCGCCGCTCCGCGTGCCACTTCACCGCGCGCGCCAGCGCCTGGCACTCCACATCCCGGCCGATGGCGACGAGCTGGTCGGGGGTGACGTCGTGGCCGACGCGCTCGACCTCCTGCTCGATGATCGGGCCCTCGTCGAGGTCGGCCGTGACGTAGTGCGCGGTCGCGCCGATCAGCTTCACGCCGCGCGCGTGCGCCTGGTGGTAGGGCTTGGCGCCCTTGAAGCTCGGCAGGAACGAGTGGTGGATGTTGATGATCCGGCCGCTGAGCTGCTTGCACAGGTCGTCGGAGAGGACCTGCATGTAGCGGGCGAGGACGACCAGCTCGACGTCCTCCTCGCGGACCAGCTCCAGCAGCGCCGCCTCCGCCTCCGGCTTGTTGTCCTTGGTCACCGGAAGGTGCCGGAAGGGGACGCCGTACGAGGCGACGAGCTCGGCGAAGTCCGTGTGGTTGGAGACGACGGCCGCGATCTCCACCGGCAGCGCGCCCGTACGCGAGCGGAACAGCAGGTCGTTGAGGCAGTGGCCGAACTTGCTGACCATCAGCACGATCCGCATCTTCTCGTCCGACCGGTGGATCTGCCAGTCCATCCGGAAGGCCTCCCCGATCGCGGCGAAGCTGGCGCGCAGCTTGTCCACGGTCACGGTGGCGTCCGCCGAGAAGTGGACGCGCATGAAGAACAGACCCGTGTCGTGGTCCCCGAACTGCTGACTGTCCTCGATGTTGCAGCCGGTCATGAAGAGATAGCTCGACACGGCGTGCACGATGCCCTGTTTGTCGGGGCAGGAGAGCGTGAGGACGTACTGCTCGGTCGCGGCAGCGTCCGGGATGGCGGCTGAGGCGGGCTGTGGCGCGGTCATCCTCGTAGCGTGCCACACCCGGGCCGTGCTAGGCGGCCCTGGTCATGATGCGGATGACGTCCAGTGAGCGCGGCGGTATGTCCGGATCCTCCGCGTCGTTGGTGGCGAGCATCACATGGGCCTCGCGAGCCGCCTGGACGGCCTCGGGCCAGCCGGGGTGCTCCAGATAGGCGGAGACGGGGGCGTCCGCGCCGACCTGGTGCATGATCCGCAGGACCCGCAGGGCGGCCGCGTCCACGGCGGCGGCCTCGGCGGAGTCCCTGAATATGGTGCCGACGTACTTCTCGGCGGACCAGTTGTCGAGCCAGGTGTCCTCGACCAGGCGGTACACGGCGTCGGTGACGTCCCCGTACCCTTCCCGGCCGGCGAGCCAGCACTCGTGGTGGAAGACGGGGTCGGAGAGCATGTGCAGCGCCGAGCGCACGTTGGTGCGCCAGCGCCACCACGGCATGTCAGTGAGCGGCATGCCGCCCATGGTGGAGGAGCGACGGCCGCGACGGGAAGAGTTCTCCGAACCTTGCTGCACGGTGCTCGATCGTACGTTCCTTCACACCGCCCCCGCACGGGCCCCCGTAATTCACCTGGACGTCACCGAGCGTTGAGGACCGCACACCGCGCCGTTACCCGGGGCCCGGAAGGGTCCTGGTCCATGACCGGACGGCGACGCCCCACCTTCCCCCGCCCCTTCCCGGGCGTCATCTGCGCGGCGGCGGCAGGGGCGGTCCTGCTGTCCGGCTGCGGTGTGCTCCCTGGGGCCTCGGGGGGGTCCAGGGAGCCCGTCACCGTGATGACCTGGGCGCCCGACCGGTCGGAGGACATCAACGCGGTGAAGATGGCCGGGGTGCCCGCGATGGCGCAGACGTACGCCCGCTGGGTCAACGACACCGGCGGCATCGACGGGCGCGAGCTGCGGGTGGTCGTCTGCGACGAGGGCGACACCTCGCTCGGCGCCGAGCGGTGCGCGCGGGAGGCCGTCGACAAGAAGGTGGCCGCCGTCGTCGGCTCGTACAGCCGCCACGGGCAGAGCTTCATGCCCGCGCTGGAGGCGGGCGGCGTCCCGTACATCGGCGGGTACGGCGCCTCCACCGAGGAGTTCAGCAGCTACCTCTCCTACCCGGTCAACGGCGGCCAGTCGGCCCTGCTGGCGGGCCACGGACGGCAGTTGGGCGGCAGCTGCACCCGGGTCTCGCTGGTGCGGCCCGACTCGATCGGCGGCGACGGCATGCCGCCGCTCCTGAACAACGGGCTGACGGCCGCCCACCGTCCCGCCTCCACCGACATCCTGGCGCCCCTGGACGCCACGTCCTACGACGAGCAGGCCGCGCAGGCGCTGGAGCGGTCCGGCGGCGGCTGTGTGACGGCGGTGCTCGGCGCCCGTACGGAGACGTTCTTCGACTCCTTCCGCCGACTGGAGCCGGACGGCGAGCAGGTCAGGATCTCCTCCGTGCTGGGCAGCGTCAGCCAGCCGCTCATCAACCGCACGGGCGGCCGGAACAGCCCCTTCGAAGGCGCCTACGTCACCGGCTGGTACCCGGACGCGAGGAACGCGCGCTGGCAGCAGATGCGCGACGTGATCGGGAAGTACGCCTTCGGGGACAACCGCATCGACCCGGACGACACCGCCGTGCAGACGACGTGGATCGCGTACACGGCGCTGCGGGCGGCGGTCGGGGCGATCGGTGACGAGGACGTCACATCGGGCCGGGTCGTGGCCGCCCTCAACGGGGGCGTCGAGGTCGACACCGGCGGCCTGACCCCGACGCTCCGCTGGCGCTTCAAGGACCTGGTGGGCACGTTGAGCTACCCGCGCATCGTCAATACGAAGGTGACGTTCCAGGTGGTCCGCGAGGGCCGCCTCACCGCCCAGAAGAAGGGCTTCGTGGACGTCGCTGACGCCCTGACGGACGCCCCGCGCACCTAGGGCCGGTCGTCAAACTGCCGCCTGCCGGGCGACGACGGCAGTTTGACGACACCCCTAGGGGTTCTCGTCTGGATCAGAGCTCGGTGGGCGTGTGCTCGGTCAGGCTGTACTTGCCCGCGATCGCGTTCCAGAGGGTGGACGCCTCGCGCTTGGCCTGGGTGGCCACCCCGCTCTGCTGGTTGGCCTTGGCGGTCTCGTTCGTCGACCGGGCCTGCCCGCCCTTGCAGACGGACTTGTTCTTCTTGGCCTGCCGGGCCCAGGTGGCGTAGTGGTCGTCGGCCGCCGCCGAGGCCTTCCAGGCCCGGTTCAGCGCGGCCGTCAGCTTCGCGTTCTGCGGGAGCTTGTCGACGGTCAGTCCTTCGAGCCGGGTCACCAGGTCGCGGCGCTGCTGGGCGGCGCCCCTGAGATCGGCGTCCGCCCGGTCCAGGTCCTTGCAGGACTTGATCTTCTCGACCGCGCTGATCACCGCGGCCCGGCTGTTGTTGCTGTCGGCCAGCAGCTTGTCCAGCGCCTCGGCCTGCGGCTTCGCCGGGTCGGGCGGCGCCGCCTTGGTGGTGGGCTCCGCCTCGGCCGGTGAACTCTTCGCGGCCACCGGCTGCTTGTCGTCCTTGCCGGAGTCGTCGCCGCCGCTCATCAGCGCGCCCGCACCGAGTCCGATGACCGCGCAGCCGACGACGACCGCGGCGATCAGCGGAACGTGCGCGGACCGCCGGCGCGGGGCCTCGCCGCTCTGCTGCGGGACCGCCCCGTCCTGCTCCGCACGGTCCTGGAAGCCTTGGAGGCCGGACTGGTAGCCGCCGCCGGGCGCCTGCGGCGGCAACTGGCCGCCCTGGGGCTGGCGCTGGGGCTGGTAGCCCTGCTGCTGGTACGGGGACGGGGGCTGCTGCCCCGCATCGAACTGCGGCATCTGCTGTGTGGCGCCCGCCGGTTCGTCGTTGCGGAACAGGTTGTCGAACTCCGCGGGCGGCTGCCGGTCCCCCGGCGCACCGGGCCTGATCCCGTACGGGGCTCCGCCCGGCACCGGGGGTATGTACTGGGTCGCGTCGGCGTCCCCGCCGCCCGGCTGCGGCCCGACGGGGCCGGGGCCGCCGGGGACGGGCGCGATGTACTGCGTGGCGTCCGCGTCACCGCCGGGAACACCGGGAGCCCCGTGGGCGCCGCCGTGGCCGCCCTGGGCACCCTGCGCGCCCGGCCCGGCCTCCGGCGGCAGCGGCTGCGCGTACGGCTGGGAGTTGTGCTGCGGCTGGTGCGGCTGTTCGGGGTGGTTCTGCTGCGGGTACTGCGGCTGGTACGCGCCAGGCTGCTGGGGCTCGTGCTGCTGTTGGTAGGGCCCGGGCGGCTGAGGCTGTTGGTAGGGCCCGGGCGGCTGAGGCTGCTGGTACGCCCCGGGCTGCTGGTACGTCTCCGGCCCCGGCGCCTGCTGCGCGGGCGGCAGTGGCTGTGCCGGCGGGTAGCCGTAGCCGCCCTCCGGCTGCTGCTGCGGCCCCCACTGCTGCCCCCACGGCTCACCGCCCGCAGGAGCCCCCTGCTGCCCGCCCTGCCCGGCCGCGGCCCCCGGGGTCCAGGGGGCTCCGCCGTCGGCGGGCAGCACGACACCCTCGTGCGCGGGTCGTGCGGCGGGGAGCTGGTGCTCGCCGCCCTGTCCGCCCTGTCCGCTCTGCGTCACCGGGACTCCTACGTGTGAACCTACGGAATCGTCGGCTCACGCTATCGGGTGGCCGCCCGCCTCCGCCAAGCGCGTGGTGCCCCTCACGCCCCCTTCACAGGGTGGGTAACACCCCGCGGCCCAACGACGCTGTTATAGGGCCGGGCCGCCACGCCGGGCCCCCGGAACGCCCCGGAAGCGGCCCGGCCGCCCCGGGCGACCACCCCTTCCTCACGCCGCCTGGAGCTCCAGCCGCTCGCCGAACTCCCGCACCGCGGGCTCCTCCCCGTAGGGCGTGAGCCGCTGCTGGAGGTCGTCGAGATATTCGGCGCCCCGGCTGGAGCGCACCGTCGACAGCAGCTCCATCGCCCGCGTCCCCGTGTGGCACGCCCGCTCCACCTCCCGCTGCTGCACCTGGGCCGAGGCGAGCAGCACCAGCGCGATGCCCCGACGCCGGGCCCGGGTCTCCGGCAGCGCGGCCAGCGCCTCCTTGGCCCGCCGGGCGGCCTCGTGCGGCTGCCCCAGATCCCGGTGGCAGTGGGCCAGTTCGTCCGCGAGGTAGCCGGCGTCGAAGTGCCGGATCCAGACCGGGTCGTCGCCGGAGTCCGGGTCGGCCTGCTCCAGCGCGGCCACCGCCCGCCCCGTCACCGCGTGGCAGGTCCGGGCGTCCCCGAGGAGTGCGTGGCCCCGGGCCTCCGCCGCGTAGAACATCGCCTGGGCGCGGGGGGTGACCTGGCCCCGGGCCCCTTCCTGCGCGGCGCGGGCCAGTTGGGCGATCTCGCGGGGGTTGCCGAGCTGGGCGGCGAGATGGCTCATCGAGGCGGCGAGCACATAGCCGCCGTACGCCCGGTCGCCCGCCGCCTGGGCGAGGCGCAGCGCCTGGATGTAGTAGCGCTGGGCCAGGCCCGGCTGCCCGGTGTCGACCGCCATGTAGCCGCCGAGCTCGGTGAGGCGGGCCACCGCGCCGAACAGCTCGCGCCCCACCTGTTCGCGGTACGCCCCCGAAAGCAGCCCGGAGACCACGCTGTTGAGGTAGTGCACGAGCACCGGCCGCACATGGCCGCTGCCGAAGCGGTGGTCGAGGTCGGTCAGCGCGGCGGTCGTCGCCCGCACCGCCTCGACGTCGGACATCCCGACCCGGGCCCCCGCTGTCCGCTCGACCTGCGCGTCCGGGCCCGAGATCAGCCAGTCCCGGCTGGGCTCGACCAGCGCGGACGCGGCGACCGCCGACCCGGCGAGCAGATCGCGGCGGCCCACGTCGCTGCGCCAGAGCTCGCAGACCTGCTCGACGGCCCCGGCGACGGTCGGCGCGTACTGGAGGCCGACGCCGGAGGCCAGGTTCTTGCCGTTGGCCATACCGATCTCCTCGATCGTGACCGTACGGCCCAGCTTGCGGCCGAGCGCCTCGGCGATGATCCCCGGGGCCCGGCCCCGGGGCTGCTGTCCGCGCAGCCACCGGGCCACGGAGGTCTTGTCGTAGCGCAGGTCGAGCCCCCGCTCGGCCCCGACCATGTTCACCCGGCGCGCGAGGCCCGCGTTGGAGCAGGCGGCCTCCTGGATGAGCGTCTGAAGCCGTTCGTTGGGCTGGCGGGCTACGAGAGGCCTTGCAGCCATATGTCCCCCTGAAACATCGGTTATGTGCAGTGATCGGTGGAAGGGATCACTGCCCGGCACATACACAAGAAATGCGCATATTCCATCGGCACTCGGTACGGACTCGGTACGGACATGGCGCGTTGCACCGTCGCGCGGGCCCGGGAGCGGTCCTGGGCGGCGGCCCTGGAGGTGGTTACCCGTCCTTCGGTGTGACGCCTCACGCGCGCCCCCGCCCGTGCACCGGTGCGCCCCGCGTGCAGGATCGATGCGCCGGGCCCGGTTCAGGGGAGGCCGTAACCCCAGGTGACGGCGGGAGTTGTGCTGGGCGTGGAAGAGCCCATCGGAGTCACGGAAGCCGCGCAGGTCCCTCAGCAGCGGAGCGAGCCGCTGCTCGACGCCGCGGTGCGGTATGCGGAAGAGCGTCACTGGGACGTGTTCCCCGGTACCTGGCTGGAGGCGGCGGGCGGCGGGGAGCCGTGCTCGTGCGGCGACGCCGGCTGCGCCCTGCCCGGCGCCCACGCGGACCGGCCGGACTGGGCGGGCCAGGCGACCGGCAGCGGGGCCGCGGCCCGGCGCATGTGGACCCGGCAGCCCCGCGCCTCGGTGCTGCTGCCGGCCGGCCGGGCCTTCGACGCGCTGGAGGTCCCCGAGTCCGCGGGCTTCCTGGCGCTGGCCCGGATGGAGCGGATGGACCTGACGCTCGGCCCGGTCACCCGCACCCCCGACCGCCGGATGCTGTTCTTCGTGCTGCCGGGCGGCGCCGCCAAGGCCGCCGAGCTGGTGCGCGCGCTCGGCTGGAACGCCGAGGCGATCGATCTGACCGGCCGCGGCGAGGGCCACTACGTCGCCGCCCCGCCGACCAGGGTCGGCGGCCGGGGCGCCGTGCAGTGGGCCCGCCGGCCCACCCACGCCAACCGCTGGCTGCCCGATGTGGACGAGCTGATCAGCCCGCTGGCGTACGCCTGCGCCCGGGAGGCGGCCGACTCCCGCGCCCGGGCCTCGTAGGGCGCCAGGGGCCTTTCGTAGGGTGGACCCCACCACGTGGGGACCATCGAGAGGCTGTGCCATGCCGGACCGGGCAGATGCGCGTACGGAGACAGAGGTGGCGACGGACGCGGCGACAGGCGGGGCGCACGAGGTGCGGCCCGCCGTCCGCGTACAAGGGCTGTGGAAGCGGTTCGGGGAGCAGATCGCCGTCGCGGGGGTCGATCTGGAGCTGCCCGCGGGCAAGTTCATCGGCCTGGTGGGGCCCAACGGGGCGGGCAAGACGACGACGCTCTCGATGGTCACCGGGCTGCTGCGGCCCGACATGGGGAAGATCGAGGTCGCGGGCCACGACGTGTGGACGGATCCGGTCGAGGTGAAGTCCCGGATCGGGGTGCTGCCGGAGGGGCTGCGGCTGTTCGAGCGGCTCTCGGGGCGTGAACTGCTCGCGTACAACGGCCGGTTGCGCGGGCTGCCGGGCGACGAGGTGGACAAGCGGGCCACGCAGTTGCTGGACGTGCTGGACCTCGCGGGCGCGCAGCACAAGCTGGTCGTCGACTACTCGACCGGCATGCGGAAGAAGATCGGGCTCGCCGCCGCCCTCCTCCACAATCCCGAAGTGCTGTTCCTGGACGAGCCGTTCGAGGGCGTCGACCCGGTCTCGGCACAGACCATCCGCGGGGTGCTGGAGCGCTACACCCGGTCCGGGGCGACCGTGGTCTTCTCCAGCCATGTGATGGAGCTGGTCGAGTCGCTGTGCGACTGGGTCGCCGTGATGGCGGCGGGCCGGATCAAGGCGCAGGGCACGCTGGCGGAGGTACGCGGTGACGCGCCGTCGTTGCAGAACGCCTTCCTCGAACTGGTCGGCGCGGGCGGCCGGGACAACGGCGACTCCCTCGACTGGCTGGGCGGCGCCCGATGAGCGTGCTGGACGCCCCGGTCACCTCCGCCGCCCCGGCGCCGGTGACGAACCTGACCCCCGTCTTCGTACGGCTCAAGCTGACGCTGCTGCGCAACGGGCTGCGGCAGTCCTCCGGGCGCAAGGCGGCGTTCATCGCCTCGCTCGTCGTCAGCCTGCTGCTCGCGGCCGGTCAGGTGCTCGCCCTGGTCCTGCTGCGCGGCAACGAGCACGCGGGCACGGTCGTGGTGCTGCTGACCGGGGTCGTGGCGCTCGGCTGGGCGGTGCTGCCGCTGTTCTTCCCCAGCGGTGACGACACCCTCGACCCGACCCGGCTGGTGATGCTGCCGCTGCGGCCCGAGCCGCTGATCCGGGCCCTGCTGGTGTCCTCGATGGTCGGCATCGGCCCGCTGTTCACCCTGTGCCTGGTGGTCGGCTCGGTCCTCGCGCTGGCGCACGGGGCGGCGGGCGTGGTGTTCGCGGTGCTCGCGGTCCCGCTGACGATGCTGCTGTGCGTGGCGCTGTCCCGGGCGGTGGCCACGGCCAACGTACGGCTGCTGAACTCCCGCAAGGGCCGCGACCTCGCGGTGCTCAGCGGGCTGGTGATCGCGGTGGGCATCCAGTTCGTCAACTTCGGCGCGCAGCGGCTCGGCCAGGCGGGCGGGCTGTCCGCTCTGGACCCGGCGGCGAGCGTGGTGCGCTGGCTGCCCGGCGCCTCGGCCGTGGCGTCGGTGGACGCGGCGTCGGACGGTTCGTACGCAGTCGCAGTCGCCCAGCTCCTGATCACGGTGGGCGCCCTGGTGGCGCTGATGTGGATGTGGCAGCGGAGCCTGGTGAAGCTGATGACCGCGCCGGACGGTTCGACCCTGACGGCGGCGGAGCCGGCCCGCAAGGAGAAGGAGTCCGGGCGGCGCGGTCTGTCGGCGCTGCTGCCGGAGGGCCGTACGGGGACGGTGATGCAGCGCAGTCTGCGGTACGTGGCCCGGGATCCGAAGACCAAGGCGGCCTGGGTGACGGCGCTGGCGGTCGGAGCGATCGTGCCGCTGCTCAACGCGGTGCAGGGCACCGGCTCGGTCTACTTCGCGTGCTTCGCCGCCGGAATGCTCGGCATGCAGATGTACAACCAGTTCGGCCAGGACACCTCGGCCTTCTGGATGGTGGCGCTGACGATCTCCTCGCCCCGGGACGCGTACGTCGAACTGCGGGCGCGGGCGCTGGTCCTGCTGCTGCTCACCCTGCCGTTCACGCTGCTGGTGTGCGGGGTGACGGCGGCGATGATCGGTGACTGGCGGTCGCTGCCGGGGGCGCTGGGCCTGTCCTTCGCGCTGCTGGGCTCGATGCTGGCGACGGGGGCGGTGGCCTCGGCGCTGTTCCCGTACTCGATTCCGCAGGAGGGCGCGTTCAAGAACGTGGTGCCGGGGCAGGGCGGCCTGGCCTGGATCTCGATCCTCGGCGGCATGCTGGCCGCGGCGCTGCTGTCCGCGCCGGTGATCGTGCCGACCATCTGGATGCACGTCACGGACCACCACGACGCGCTGTGGCTGATGGTGCCGGGCGGGCTCGTGTACGCGACGCTCATCGGGTGGGCGGGGCTGCGGATCGCGGCCGGGCGCACGGCGAACCGGCTGCCGGAGATCCTGGCGGCGGTCAGCAAGGGCTGAGCCGCCCCCTCGGCGGGGGCGGGAGCCGAGGGCTACGGCGAGACCGGTTCGCGGTCGTCGCGGTTGTCCTCGGCCAGTTGTTCCAGGAAGGGTTCGACGGCGGCCCGCCAGCCCTCCGGCTGGTCGTAGTGGACGAGGTGGCCGGCGTCCGCCACTTCCGCGTACTGCCCGCGGGGCAGGACCCGGACCATCTCCTGGGCCTCGGCTCGGCCCAGCTCACCGTCGAGGCCGCGCAGCACCAGTGCGGGGCACCTGACCTGGGCCAGCTCCTCCCAGTGGGCGTCGAAGACCCAGGTGGCGCGGGTGCGGAGCATCTGGGTGCGGGAGAAGACCGGGCGCCAGCCGTCCTCGGTCTCGGCCATCACCTCGGCGTAGAACTCGCCGCGCGCGGGGTTCGGCCGCTCCACCCAGGGGTCGTCCTCGCCGAACCACTTCCGTACGTCGGCGAGGGTGGCGAAGGGCAGCGGCCAGGAGTCGAACCAGTCGCTCCACTCGCGCTGGGAGGCCGCCCCGAGGGCGGAGGCCCGCATGTCGCAGACGACGAGGGCGCGGACGAGGTCGGGGCGCTTGGCGGCGAGCTGCCAGCCGGTGAGCGCTCCCATGGCGTGGCCGACGACGGTGACCGGGCCGAGCCCGAGCTGTTCGATCGCGGCCTCGGCGTCGGAGACGTAGGCGTCGCGGGTGTACGGTCCGTCGGCGGGCTTCTCGCTGCGGCCGTGGCCGCGCTGGTCGAGGCCGACCGCGCGGTGCCGTTCGGCGAGCCAGCGGGCGGTCGGGGCCCAGTGCGAGGCCCGGCCCATCAGCCCGTGCAGCAGTAAGACGCCGGGAGCGCCGACCGCTTCCGCACGCTCCTTGGGCGGGTCGGCGAACTCCCATGCCGCGAGGCGTACGCCGTCGGTTCCGGTCACATCGATGCGCCGCACCATAGTCCTGGCACCCCCTTCTGGTCCTCGATCACCGTGTGGTCGCGCCCCGCCAGGCTATCGAACCTTTATTCGAAAACGGGGTTCCGCCACCCAAGACCCCACGTTCGAGTGACACCCGTCAAGGATTGATGCCGGCCGGCCTGGGGAGATCTTCAGCGGGAGGCGGGCCGCTCGGGGACAGGGGCCCGCGGGAACTGACCTTGAGGGCTCGGGGCTCCAGGTCAGCACAGGGGAGGAAC
>NZ_JBHXJG010000071.1:0-29607 GCF_042723425.1 Streptomyces sp. NPDC058375
GGCTCGGCAACGGCGCCGGACTCACCGCCGCCTTCACCGCGGCCGTCGCCGTCCTCATCATCGCCTGCCCCTGCGCCCTCGGCCTCGCCACCCCCGCCGCCCTCATGGTCGGCACCGGACGCGGAGCCCAACTCGGCATCCTCATCAAAGGCCCCGAAGTCCTGGAGACCACCCGCCGCATCGACACCATCGTCCTCGACAAGACCGGCACCGTCACCACCGGCCGCATGACCCTCCAAACCACCCACACCGCCCCCGGCATCGCCACCGAAGCCGAAGTGCTGCGACTGGCCGGAGCACTGGAGAACGCCTCCGAACACCCCATCGCCCGAGCCATCGCCGACGCGTCCGCGACCGGCACCACCGGCCCCCTCCCCACCCCCGAGGACTTCACCAACATCCCCGGACTCGGCGTCCAGGGCATCGTCGAGGGCCACACCGTCCTCGTCGGGCGGCCCCGCCTCATCGCGGATGCCGGAATCCCGCTCCCGCCCGCGTTGTCACAGGCCCTGGCGGAGGCCGAGGAGCACGGACGTACGGCGGTCGTCGTGGCCTGGGACGGGGAGGCCCGGGGCGTGTTCGGGGTGGCGGACGCGGTCAAGGACAGCAGCGCGGCCGCCGTGACCGAGCTGCGCGCCCTGGGGCTGACGCCCGTCCTGCTGACCGGCGACAACCGTGCGGTGGCGGAGGCCGTGGCCCGCGAGGTGGGCATCGACGAGATCCACGCGGAGGCCCTCCCCGAGGACAAGGTGAACGTCGTGAAGCGCCTCCAGGCCGAGGGCCGGGTCGTCGCCATGGTCGGTGACGGGGTCAACGACGCGGCCGCGCTGGCGACCGCATCCCTGGGGCTGGCGATGGGCACTGGGACGGATGCGGCGATCGAGGCGAGCGACCTCACCCTGGTTCGTGGAGATCTCAAGGTGACAGCTGACGCAATCCGCCTTTCCAGGCGTACGCTGGCCACCATCAGGGGCAACCTCTTCTGGGCCTTCGGGTACAACGTCGCGGCCTTGCCCCTGGCTGCAAGTGGCCTGCTCAACCCTATGATCGCGGGAGCCGCCATGGCGTTTTCGTCCGTGTTCGTCGTCACGAACAGCCTACGGTTGCGTGCCTTCACGTAACTTCCACAAAGAGATTTAGATCACACTGATTTCAGGGTAACCATCCGGTGGGTTCGCGAGTCTTAGAGTGCGATTGCCAAGGATGTCTTGGGGGACGTCCGACGGAGTGTCTTGGGGGACGCTCCCGATGGCATGCGTTGGCCGGGGCACGTGCACCGGGGAGCTTTGAGCGGCCCTCCCGTGCGTACGTACCCCGGCAGATCGCGGCACAACAGAACAAACGGGAGCCTCGGCTCCCCGCAGACGCCCGGCCGGATCCCGTGGGGGGAATCCGCTCCGGGATATGGGAAGCGCCCCGACCGTCGACCCGTGGGGGGATCGGCGGCGGGGTGCTTCTCGCTTTTCAGCCCAGCCCAGCCCGGTGCGGCCCCCGGAACGCCGAATCGCCCCGGACACCGCGCTCTGTGCGAAGCGCGGTACGCGGGGCGAAGGCAGTCGGCCGAAGAGGCCGGGGCACTACGGGGCGGTCAACGAGGTCCGGGTCAGCGGCCCTCGACCGGGACGAAGTCGCGCAGGACCTCGCCGGTGTAGATCTGGCGCGGGCGGCCGATGCGGGAACCCGGCTCCTTGATCATCTCGTGCCACTGGGCGATCCAGCCGGGAAGCCGACCGAGCGCGAAGAGCACGGTGAACATCTCGGTCGGGAAGCCCATGGCCCGGTAGATCAGACCGGTGTAGAAGTCCACGTTGGGGTAGAGGTTGCGCGAGACGAAGTAGTCGTCGGAGAGCGCGTGCTCCTCCAGCTTGAGCGCGATGTCGAGCAGCTCGTCGGACTTGCCGAGCGCGGACAGCACGTCGTGCGCGGCAGCCTTGATGATCTTGGCGCGCGGGTCGAAGGACTTGTACACCCGGTGGCCGAAGCCCATCAGGCGGACGCCGTCCTCCTTGTTCTTCACCTTGCGGATGAAGGAGTCGACGTCGCCGCCGTTGGCCTGGATGCCTTCCAGCATCTCCAGCACCGACTGGTTGGCGCCACCGTGCAGGGGGCCCCACAGCGCCGAGATGCCGGCGGAGATCGAGGCGAACATGTTCGCCTGCGAGGAGCCGACCAGCCGCACGGTGGAGGTCGAACAGTTCTGCTCGTGGTCCGCGTGCAGGATGAGCAGCTTGTCCAGCGCCGAGACGACGACCGGGTCCAGCTCGTACTCCTGGGCGGGGACCGAGAAGGTCATGCGCAGGAAGTTCTCGACGTACCCGAGGTCGTTGCGCGGGTAGACGAAGGGGTGGCCGATCGACTTCTTGTAGGCGTACGCCGCGATCGTCGGGAGCTTCGCCAGGAGGCGGATCGTCGACAGGTGGCGCTGCTGCTCGTCGAACGGGTTGTGGCTGTCCTGGTAGAAGGTGGACAGCGCGCTGACGACCGAGGACAGCATGGCCATCGGGTGGGCGTCGCGCGGGAAGCCGTCGAAGAACCGCTTGACGTCCTCGTGCAGCAGCGTGTGCTGGGTGATCTCGTTCTTGAACGCCGCCAGCTCGTCGACCTTGGGGAGGTCGCCGTTGATCAGCGTGTACGCGACCTCGAGGAACGACGAGCGCTCGGCGAGCTGCTCGATCGGGTATCCGCGGTAGCGCAGAATCCCCTGCTCACCGTCGAGGTACGTGATGGCGGATTTATAGGCGGCGGTGTTGCCGTATCCGCTGTCCAGCGTCACCAGGCCGGTATTGGCCCGGAGCTTCCCGATGTCGAAGCCCTTGTCGCCGACGGTGCTGTCGATCACCGGGTAGGTGTACTCGTCATCGCCGTACCGCAGTACTACAGCGTTGTTGGTGTGCTCGCTCACGTCATCCCTCACCGACGTAGTGCCTCTTCTTCGAGGTGCCCTGACTGTCTTCCACCCTCCCCCATTCGGCTCAGGAGAGTGCACTCGGGGTCGTCCATTGGACCTACTGACGGCACTGAGTGCCGCCAACTTACTCATCCTGCCCCCTTGACTGCGGTTCCGGAAGGCCTCCGTGATGTTTCCCACCGATTTGATCGATCATTTTTGTGCAGGGGTCACACGAAGTCTTCTCCGGAGCCGCCCCGGAGCCGGAAATCCAGCGCCGTACAGCGTCTGCCTGCGGAAACCGTGCGGACCGCCTGGCCGATCGCCTTACGTGACCCGACCAGGACGACGAGCTTCCGGGCCCTCGTCACGGCCGTGTAGAGCAGGTTGCGCTGGAGCATCATCCAGGCGCTGTTGGTGACGGGGATGACGACGGCCGGATACTCGCTGCCCTGGGAGCGGTGGATGGTCATGGCGTACGCGTGGGCCAGTTCGTCCAGCTCGTCGAAGTCGTAGCCGATCTCCTCGTCCTCGTCGGTGCGGACGGTGAGCTTCTGTTCGTCCACGTCGAGGGCGGTGACGACGCCGATGGTGCCGTTGAAGACGCCGTTCTCGCCCTTGTCGTAGTTGTTGCGGATCTGGGTGACCTTGTCGCCGACCCGGAAGACCCGGCCGCCGAACCGCTTCTCGGGAAGGTCGGGGCGGGCCGGGGTGATGGCCTGCTGGAGCAGCCCGTTCAGATGGCCCGCGCCGGCGGGGCCCCGGTGCATCGGGGCGAGGACCTGCACGTCACGGCGGGCGTTCAGGCCGAACTTCGCCGGGATGCGGCGGGCCGCCACGTCCACGGCGAGCTTGCCCGCGTCCTCCGTCTCGTCCTCCACGAAGAGGAAGAAGTCGCTCAGCCCCTCGGTGAGCGGGGGCTGTCCCGCGTTGATCCGGTGGGCGTTGGTGACCACCCCGGACTGCTGGGCCTGCCGGAAGATCCGGGTGAGCCGGACGGCCGGGACCGGGCCGCCCTCCGCGAGCAGGTCGTTCAGCACCTCCCCCGCGCCGACCGAGGGCAGCTGATCGACGTCACCCACGAGGAGCAGGTGGGCACCGGGTGCCACCGCCTTCACGAGCTTGTTGGCGAGCAGCAGATCGAGCATCGACGCCTCGTCGACGACGACCAGATCCGCGTCCAGCGGCCGGTCCCGGTCGTACGCCGCGTCCCCGCCCGGCTTCAGCTCCAGCAGCCGGTGCACGGTCGACGCCTCGGCCCCGGTCAGCTCGGCGAGCCGCTTGGCGGCGCGGCCGGTGGGCGCGGCGAGCACCACCTTGGCCTTCTTCGCCCGGGCCAGCTCGACGATGGACCGTACGGTGAAGGACTTGCCGCAGCCGGGCCCGCCGGTGAGGACGGCCACCTTTCGGCTGAGCGCGAGCCGTACGGCCTCCTCCTGCTCGGGCGCGAGGTCGGCCCCCGTACGCGCGGCGAGCCAGGCCAGCGCCTTGCCCCAGTCCACGTCCCTAAAGGCGGGCATACGGTCCTCGCCGGTGTTCAGCAGCCGCCGCACCTGCCCGGCGAGGGACAGCTCGGCCCGGTGGAAGGGAACGAGGTAGACCGCCGTGATCGGCTCGCCGCCCTCGGGGGACGGCACCCGCTCCCGTACGACGCCCTCCGGATCGGCGGCAAGCTCGGCGAGGCACTCGATGACGAGGCCCGTGTCGACCTGGAGGAGCTTGACCCCGTCCGCGATGAGCCGCTCCTCGGGGAGGTAGCAGTGCCCCTGGTCGGAGGACTGGGAGAGGGCGTACTGCAAGCCCGCCTTGACCCGCTCGGGGCTGTCGTGCGGGATGCCGACGGCCTGGGCGATCTTGTCGGCGGTGAGGAATCCGATGCCCCAGACGTCGGCGGCCAGCCGGTAGGGCTGGTTCTTCACGACGGAGATCGACGCGTCGTCGTACTTCTTGTAGATGCGGACGGCGATGGAGGTGGAGACGCCGACGCCCTGGAGGAAGACCATGACCTCCTTGATCGCCTTCTGCTCCTCCCACGCCGCCGCGATCATCTTCGTGCGCTTGGGGCCGAGACCGGGGACCTCGACGAGCCGCTTCGGTTCCTGCTCGATGATGTCGAGGGTGTCGACGCCGAAGTGGGTGGTGATCCGGTCGGCCATCACCGGCCCGATGCCCTTGATCAGCCCGGAGCCGAGATAGCGGCGGATGCCCTGGATGGTGGCGGGCAGCACGGTGGTGTAGTTCTCGACGGTGAACTGCTTGCCGTACTGGGAGTGCGAGCCCCAACGGCCCTCCATCCGCAACGACTCACCGACCTGCGCGCCGAGCAGCGCACCGACCACCGTGAGGAGGTCGCCGGCCCCGCGCCCGGTGTCGACGCGGGCGACCGTGTACCCGTTCTCCTCGTTGGCGTACGTGATCCTCTCCAGGACCCCTTCGATGACGGCCATGTTGGACATGACCCGACGCTACCGGGTGCCGCTGACAGTGCGGTTCGCGGTTCGGGCTGTTCATGTCACGTGACCCCGAGCACAGTCGTGTAGCCGAGGCCGCTCCTCGGACACCATGATCGCCGTGTGGCCGAGTGGCCGAGTGGCCGAGTGGCCGTGTGGCCGTGTGGCCGTGTGGCCGTGTGGCCGTGTGGCCGCACGGCGCTGCGCGGTCCCTAAGGACAGGCAGGGGAGGCATCAGACATGTTCACCGGCGGCACAGCGCGGCTGCTGATCAGCAACGAAGGCACGGCACCTCTGGAGGTGACCGTGGAGCCCTGGGCCGACCTTCACCGGCTCCCGCCGGACCGGACCTGTGTCGTGGTGACCCACTCGCCCACGGCAGACGGTTCCTGGTCCGGGACCTTGCGCAAGAACGAGCCGTTCCAGGTCAACCATCGGCCCGACTCCGTCACGGTGTGGGCCAACGGCGTCTGCTTCCACCTCACTGACACGGACGGCAACACCATCGAAGCGGACGACAGCCACTGCCCTGCCCGGAGTCCCACCTCCTGACGGCAGAGCCGCGGGCCGACCGCCGTGCGGGACAGCCCTCAGTCGGCGGCCGGGCTGACCGGCGGCCGGGTCCTCGGCCGGACCGGTTTCCTTACCGCTGCCGACTCACCCTGAGCCCTCGTCCGGCCGCCCTTCCTCCACCGGAAGCGCGGCCTCGCCAGGCGGGATCGCGTCGAGCCGCGCACCACGGCTCTCAGCAATGCGCACGACCTGTTGCAGCGACTCGGTCAGCCTGCCGGCGAGGAAACGGACCTGTTGCGCAGTGGCCCCGTCGTCGCCCAGCAGATCGATGGCGTGGCCGAGCAGTTCGTCCGCCATGTCCAGTTGGATACTTTCGGCTTCGTCGGCTTTCCGCGAGACGTAACCGGTTCCGTCCCCCACGACATAGCAGGGCTTTCCCTCCACGTCCGTCCACGGCAGCAGCCGCATCGGAGAGGCTTCGGCCCGTGCAGTCCGTTCGCTGCCCATCCTCATGCCGCTCCCCCGCTCACCCGGCCGAGGTGCACGCCCCGGGCGGCGATCAGCAGCGCCCCGCCCCGGATGCGCCGCCGCCTCGCCTCGGTGGCGTATCTCTCAGCCACTCGCCGCTCGTGCGCCACGAAGTAGGGGCGCACCAGCGGACCGTCCTCGCCACGCGGAGGGCGCTCGCCGGTGCGGTGGACCGTCGGCCCGCCGACGTAGGCGCAGGAGAAGGGGGAGAGGTGTGCGTACGGGTCGATTGGGTGCCGTTGACGCCGTACGCAGATCAGCAATCGCCGTACCGGCTTCAGGAGCCGGGCGATAGCGTGCTTCATGTCAGCCTGCTTTCCGGGGGTGACCATGCCCCCGGACCGGTTGCGTCGGTCGCGGGGGTTTCTCGGGTTCCTCGTTCGAGGTACGCCACTTCTTTCCGTAGCGAACCCATCACAGAGTGACGTCGTCCGTCGCTACGCTGCCAGGGGGTCGGGGATGACAGCGCGTCCGTCAAGACGGGGAGTTGGAGTACATGGGCACGAAGCAGGGGCCGCGTACGCCGAGGCAGAAGTACGGCGAGGAGCTGCGGTTACGGCGTGTGGCGGCAGGGCTGACGCAGGAGGCCCTGAGCGAGATGGTCGTCTGCTCGCCGACGCTCGTCAGCCACTGGGAGGCGGGGCGGCGGCTGCCGAGTCCGGAGGATGCTCAGCGGATCGACCGGGCGTTGGGGACGGACGGGTTCTTCGAGCGGTGGCTGCAAGACCTGGAAACGAAATACAACGATCACTTCGCGGCCGTGGCGGAGTTGGAGCAGCAGGCCGTGCTCATCCAGCAGTTCGCACTGACACTCGTCCCCGGCCTGTTGCAGACGGACGACTACGCACGGGCCCTGTTCGAGGCGTACCGCCCCAACCACCGGAAGGAGGACATTGACAAGGAGGTCGTCATCCGAACAGAGCGCGCCCGCGTACTGGACGGCCCCCTGAACCCGGTGTTGTGGACGCTGCTGGACGAGGCTGTGCTGCGACGGCGGGTCGGCGGCTCGCAGGTGATGGCCACGCAACTACGGAAGATCGCGGATCTTGCCGAGACAGGACGGCTGCGACTGCATGTGCTGCCGTTCGAGGCCGGGGCACACTCTCTCCAGCAGAGCCTGCTGACGCTGATGAGCTTCTCCGACTCCGCGCCGGTGGCGTACGTCGAAGCCTTCCAGGCGGGCAACCTGATGGATGATCCACGCTTGGTGGCGTTCAGTCGCACGGCCTACGATCTCGCTCTGGGCGATGCGTTGTCGCACCAGGAGTCGGTGGCCCGCGTGCGGGCCGCAGCGGAGGAGCACGTACATGGGCACCAGTAGGCGGAGCGTTGCGGACGCGTCCACCCTCACGGGTTGGTACAAGTCCAGCTACAGCGGCGGGGATCAGGGCGAGTGCCTTGAGGTCGCCCGCGGCCACGCCACCGTCCCCGTCCGCGACAGCAAGGCCGCAGACGGTCCGGCCGTCGTCTTCTCCCCCGGCGGCTGGTCGTCCTTCGTCACCGCGATCAAGGGTGGCGAGTTCCCCGGCTGAAGCACCGGAACACCGCCCGGCGGGCCGCGGCTCAGCCCATGCTCGCCGCGACCTCGCTGCGCAGTTGCGGCAGCCTGTCGTGCAGGACGCCCGGGCAGAGGGTGTCGCCGAAGTCCTTGTGCCCGTAGAGGCGGGTCGGCGCGATGGCGTACTGCCGGCAGACGTACGCGCAGAGCGCCACCAGGACCTCCCACTGGGCCCGCGGCGGCTGTGCGCCGTCGTGGTACGCACCCTCGTTGGCGATGCCGATGGCCTGGTCGTTCTGGCCGGAGGTGTGGGCGGCCAGCACGAAGTCGCTGCCGCTTCGCAGCGTGGCGAGGCTGCGGTGGCGGCCCTCGGTGATCCAGCCGCCCCGGCTGACGAGGAAGTGGTAGCCGGTGTCGGTCCACCCGTTCTTGTCCATGTGCAGGTCCTGGACCCAGTGGGCGTGGCGGTGGGCCTGGGCGCGGGAGGCGTCGGAGACGTTGTCGCTGACCGTGTGGTGCACGATGATCTTGGTCGGCCGCTTTCCCACCAACTCGATCGGGCCCTGCGGTGCACGGGCCTTCCACTGGGACGTGCCGTCGATGTCCGGTTCGACGGCGTCGAATGCGTGGGCCGTACCGGGTAATGCGGCTGCGGCCAGACCACCCGCGCCGGCGAGCAGGACGTGGCGACGGGAGGGCGGGGGCGGGTTCCCGGCTAGCGCGGGGTGCGGGGGGTGGGGCTGCCCAGGGGGGGGGGGTGGGGCGGGGGGCGCCGCCGACTGGCTCACCCGGCCGCCGCGTGGGGGCGGGGAGGCTACGCCGTGTTGTTGGCGAGGGCCTGGAGCCGGGCGAGGCTGCCGTTGAACTTGTTGCGGTCCACGTCGCCGGAGACTCCGCCGACCCGGCCGGTGGCGGTGTACTGCCAGATCGTCCAGGTGGGGAAGCCGCTGGGAACGGTCGGGGTGGCGGTGCCCCAATGCGCTACCCAGAGCGGGGACTTGGTGGACATGCCGGTCCAGCCGCCGGTGCAGGTGTTCCACCAACTGGCCGTCGTGTAGATGACGACGTCCCGGGTGGTTCGGGCCTTGTATGTGGTGTAGAAGTCGTTGATCCACGTACGCATCTGGGTCGTGGAGAGGCCGTAGCACATCGCGCCGTACGGGTTGTGCTCGATGTCCAGTACACCGGGGAGGGTCTTGCCGTCCTTGGACCAGCCGCCGCCGTTGCCCGCGAAGTACCCGGCCTGCGTGGCCCCGTTGGAGACGTCGGGGCGGGCGAAGTGGTACGCGCCCCGGATCAGGCCGGCGTTGTAGGAGCCGGTGTAGTTGGCGCTGAAGCGGCTGTCCTTGAAGGTCGTGCCCTCGGTGGCCTTCATGTAGGCGAAGTCGATGCCCGCGGCCTTCACCGAGCCCCAGTTGATCGCCCCCTGCCAGTGGGAGACGTCGATGCCCTGGACGCCGCTGGTGTCCATCGGCGTCACCCTTCCCGCCGCCGAGGAGGCGAGACCCTGCTCGATGCGGGTGCCGGCCCCCATCCACGCCTGTCCGGACCGGACCGGCTCGTCGGGTGCGGGCGGCGCGGCGGCGGCCGGGCCGGCGCCGGTCAGGATCAGTGCGGCGGCGCTGCCGAGAGCACCGGCTGCCATCAGGGCACTTCTGGATCTCTTGAGTCGGCGGGACGGAGAACGGTACGCGGGCATAGCCACCTCCGGGCACGTGGACGGGAAGAGACCCATGGCCATCCGATTGTCGAATGCCATGGACATGCCACGAGTAATGCACGGCGCCGGGACGGGCGTAAAGGGCCCATTTGGTATAGACCTCTGTCGCCATCCCTCACCTGCGAGAACATGCCGGAACGGCGAGAATTTTCATCCCTGAAGGCCGCAGACCTCCCCGCGGGCCACGGCCGGTAGCGAGATCGCCGCGCACAAGGGAACGCCGTTGACCGCAATATTCAAATTTGACTAGGCTGTCCGCATGGCCGAGACGACGATCCCGATGCTTCCCTGCCGGACCTCCCTGATCGAATCCGTGGTCGAGTTCTACGTCGCTCTGGGCTTCGAGACGACGCACCTGCAGAAGAGCCCGTACGCGTACGCCGTCGTCGAGCGGGGGTCGGTCGAACTCCAGCTGTACGGCATGAAGGACTACGACCCCGCGGCCTCCCACTCCGGCTGCTACGTCCTCACCGACGACGTGGACACCCTGCACGCGGCGTTCCGGGCGGGGCTCAAAGCGGCCCACGGGCGCGTCCCGACGCGGGGGCTGCCGCGCATCGGGCCGCTGAAGGACATGTCGTACGGGGTACGGCAGTTCCTGATCACCGACCCGACCGGGAACACGATCCGGATCGGGCAGCCGATCAGCGTGGACCAGAACCACCGGCCCGCCCCGAAGGAGAGGTTCGCCCGCGCGCTCCACATGGCGGACCTCTTCACGGACTCCAAGCAGGACCTGCCGGGCGCGGCGAAGATCATCGACCGGGCACTGGCCCTCACGGACGAACAGCCCACGCCGGTGCAGAGGCTGCGGCTGCTCGTCCTGCGCGGGGACATCGCCCAGCGGATGGGCGAGACGGAGCGGGCGGCGGGACTGCTGGAGGAGGCGGCAGCGATCCAACTCGGGCCCGGGGAAAGGGAGGAGGCCACCGACGCCCTGGCCAGACTGGCGGAGCTGCGGGGCTGACCCGCCGCCTCAGACGGTCCGCGTCAGCTTCTTCGCCGTGCTGCAAGGGGCAACCCTCGCATGCCGCCACAGTTGCACGGCCGTCAGGGCGAACAGGGCCGCGAACGCAAGCAGGAAGACGCCCGCGATCCCGACCTGCCGACCGCCCGGATCCCGGTCGGCCTGGAGGACGAGGACCAGCAAGGAGATGAGCATCCCGCCGAGGTAGACCGGCCGGATCCGCCGCAACTGCCGTACGGCACGGGGTGCGAGAGCTACACGCTTCGAGGTGGCCATGTCCGCCGGATACCCCGCGTCCGGCGGGCCAGTCACCGGGGCACCCGTTCGCTTCACCGGACCCGGACATAATTCGGTGGCCGGCCCCCTGGCCCCCTTGTTACGGTGCTCGCTCCTCGACCGCGGGACCGACCGCGGGTGACCTCTGGGCGCGAGCCCTGGAAAGCAGTTGATGTATGCCCCGGCCAGTGATTCCGAGCCTCCCTCGTCGCGCCTGTGGCGCCGGGGCGACCGGGCCTGACCGTCCGCGGCCGCTGTACGCGACCGACTGCTGACACCTCACGGACGGCTGCCGTCGCGCAGTTGTCCGGCCCCGCTCCCGTACGGCCCCTGACGCGAGGGGTGCTCGGTACTTCCCTGCTGCTTCGTTCCTCATTTCCTCGGCAAGGAGTATCCGGGTGTCTCACGACAACCCCCAGCACCGCTCAGCCATGTCCTCCCCGTCCCCCATGTCCTCCCTGGAGACCTTCACCTGCGTCCGCTGCGGACTGACCGTCGCCGCGTACGCACCCGACGGCAGCCGGCGCAACCACTGCCCCAGCTGCCTGCACTCGCAGCACCTCGTCGACCACGTCGAGGGCGGCCGCTCCGACTGCGAGGGCCGGATGACCCCGATCTCCATCGCGGTGCTGCGCACCGGCGACTGGATGGTCGTCCACCGCTGCACCCGGTGCGACGAGCTGACGTCGAACCCGGTCCGCGGGGACGACAACCAGCTGATCCTGATGCGGATGGCCGTACGTCCGCTGGCTCAGCCGCCCTTCCCGCTCGAAGCCTTCGGTGACCTGTGAACCGGGCGACCGGGAGGCTCCGATGACGCGGCGCAAGCCCCGGCGGGGCCCGGGACGTCGTCCGCAGCGAGCCAAGGACGTGCTGCACGGGCCGGCCGGGGCGCGTGGCGACGCGTTCCGGTGCGTCGGGTGCCGGCTCGACGTCCCGCTGGCGGCGCCGGGCACCGCCCACCGTAATCACTGCCCGTCCTGCCTGGTCAGCCTGCATGTGGACGGCCGGATGCCGGGCGACCGGGCAGCGGGGTGCGGTGGGCGGATGATGCCCCTGAGCCTGTCGGTGCGGCAGGACGGGGAGTGGATGCTCATCCACCACTGCCTCGCCTGCGGCCGGCTCAGCGCCAACCGCATCGCGGGCGACGACAACGCGCTGGCGCTCGTCCGGCTGGCGCTCCGGCCGCTCGCGGACGCCGGCGTCCCCGCGCGGGCCATGCTCGCGCTGTGATCCGGCGGGTCGTCCTCGCGCCGTGATCCGGCGGGCCGTGCTCGCGCGGTGATCGGCGGGGCGATGCCCGCCCGGTGATCCCCGGGGCCGTCCGGCGACCGTCGGGCGGCCCCGGTTCGCCACGCGTCGGGGCCGAAAGCGGAATGGGGCCCGGCCTCGCGGCCGGACCCCCCTCGCTTTCCCCTCCCGTCGGGCCTTCCCGTTCCCCCCGGACCCCTCCCCGGAAGTCCCGACGCCATGTGTGACCCGGGAGGGTACCCAAAGGTTGCAGCCCTTTACGATCTCTTTACCTTCGGTCGTCCGCAGGGCTCTCAGCAGGCATGTTGCCCGTAGCGGGCCGCCACTTCCGCCAGGACCTCCGCCCCGTCGCGGGCCCACAGCGCCTCGTTGAAGATCTCCACCTCGATCGGGCCGTCGAAGCCCGCGGATTCCACATCGCGGCGGAAGGCGCGGAAGTCCACGCTCCCCTCGCCCAGTTGGCCCCGGCCCAGCAGGACGCCCGCCGGGAGCGGGGTGATCCAGTCGGCCAACTGGAAGGAGTGGATACGGCCGCCCGCACCCGCGCGGGCGATCTGGGCGGGCGCCCGGTCGTCCCACCAGAGGTGGTACGTGTCGACGACCACGCCGACCTGTTCGGCCGGGAAGCGCTCCGCGAGGTCCAGGGCCTGGGCGAGGGTGGAGACCACGCAGCGGTCGGATGCGTACATCGGGTGGAGCGGCTCGATCGCCAGGCGTACGCCGCGCTCCGCCGCGTACGGGCCCAGTTCGGCCAGCGCGTCCGCCACCCGTTCCCGCGCCCCGTGCAGGTCGCGGCTGCCGGGCGGGAGGCCGCCGGAGACCAGGACCAGGGTGTCGGTGGACAGGGCCGCCGCCTCGTCGACCGCCGCCCGGTTGTCGTCCAGGGCGCGGGCTCGCTCAGTGGGGTCGAGGGCCGTGAAGAAGCCGCCCCGGCAGAGGCTGGTGACGGTGAGCCCGGCGTCCGCGAGGAGCCGCGCCGTGCGCTCGACGCCGTACGCCTGCACCGGGGCCCGCCACAGGCCCACCTTGCCGATGCCCGCCTTGACGCAGCCCTCGGCGAGCTCCGGCAGCGACCACTGCTTGATGGTCTCCTGGTTGATGCTCAGACGTGCCAGGTCGCCGCTGGTCATCGTGCGCCTCCGTGAACCGCGAGCAGGGCGCGCATCCGGTGTGCGGCCAGCTCCGGATCCGGGAACAGCCCCAGCCCGTCCGCCAGTTCGTACGCCGTCGCCAGATGCGGCAGGGAGCGGGCCGACTGGAGCCCGCCCACCATCGTGAAGTGGTCCTGGTGGCCGGCCAGCCAGGCCAGGAACACCACGCCCGTCTTGTAGAAGCGGGTGGGGCGTTGGAAGAGGTGACGGGACAGCTCGACCGTGGGGTCCAGGAGGGCCCGGAAGCCGTCCACGTCCCCCGTGTCCAGCACCCGTACCGCGTGCGCCGCCAGCGGGCCCAGCGGGTCGAAGATGCCCAACAGGGCGTGGCTGAAGCCGCGTTCGTCGCCCGCGATCAGTTCCGGGTAGTTGAAGTCGTCGCCCGTGTAGCAGCGCACCCCGCCCGGGAGGCGGCGGCGGACGTCGATCTCGCGGGCCGCGTCCAGGAGGGAGATCTTGATGCCGTCGACCTTGTCCGGGTGTTCGGCGATGACCTTGAGGAAGGTGTCCGTGGCCTCGTCGAGGTCGGCGCTGCCCCAGTAGCCCTCCAGGGCCGGGTCGAACATCGGGCCCAGCCAGTGCAGGATCACCGGCTCGGAGGCCTGGCGCAGGAGGTGTGCGTACGTGGCGAGGTAGTCCTCCGGGCTCTGTGCCGCCTTCACCAGTGCGCGGGACGCCATCAGGATCGGCTGTACGCCGTTGGTCTCGGCCAGGGCCAGTTGTTCCTCGTACGCCGACCTGACCTCCGCCAACGTCGGCTCGGAGAACGGCAGTAGCTGGTCGGTGCCGACTCCGCAGGCGATCCTGCCGCCCACCGCCTTCGCCTCGGCGGCCGACCGGCGGATCAGTTCGGCCGCACCCGCCCAGTCCAGGCCCATCCCGCGCTGCGCGGTGTCCATGGCCTCCGCGACGCCCAGGCCGTGCGACCAGAGGTGGCGGCGGAAGGCGAGCGTGGACTCCCAGTCGACGGCCGCCGGGTCGTCCGGGCCGATGTCCGCGTACGGCTCGGCGACCACGTGCGCCGCCGAGAAGACCGTACGGGAGGAGAGGACCCCGGCTCCCGGCGTCAGGTCGAGCGGGGTGGCGCGGGGGGTGTACGACCCCTGGGGCAGCGGGACGGTCGCCGTCACAGGGTCAGCTCCGGAACCTCGAAGCGGCGGCCCTCCGCCGACGACTTCAGCCCCAGTTCGGCGAGTTGGACGCCCCGGGCGCCGGCCAGCAGGTCCCAGGTGTACGGCTCGTCCTGGACCACGTGGCGCAGGAACAGCTCCCACTGGGCCTTGAATCCGTTGTCGAACTCCTGGTTGTCCGGGATCTCCTGCCACTGGTCGCGGAACGACTCGGTGACCGGGAGATCCGGGTTCCAGACCGGCTTCGGGGTCGACGAGCGGTGCTGGACACGGCAGTTGCGCAGGCCCGCGACGGCGGAACCGTGCGTCCCGTCGACCTGGAACTCCACGAGCTCGTCGCGGTTGACCCGTACCGTCCAGGAGGAGTTGATCTGCGCGACGGCCCCGCCCGCCAGTTGGAAGATGCCGTACGCGGCGTCGTCGGCGGTCGCCTCGTACGGCTTGCCCTGCTCGTCCCAGCGCTGCGGAACGTGCGTCTGGACATGCGCCGTCACGGAGGTGACCTGGCCGAACAGCTCGTGGAGCACGTACTCCCAGTGCGGGAACATGTCGACGACGATGCCGCCGCCGTCCTCCGTGCGGTAGTTCCACGAGGGGCGCTGGGCCTCCTGCCAGTCGCCCTCGAAGACCCAGTAGCCGAACTCCCCGCGCACGGAGAGGATGTCACCGAAGAAGCCGCCGTCGATCAGGCGCTTCAGCTTGCGCAGGCCCGGCAGGAAGATCTTGTCCTGGACGACGCCGTGCTTGATGCCCGCGTCCCGGGCGAGCCGGGCCAGGTCCAGGGCTCCCTCGACGTCCGTGGCGGTGGGCTTCTCGGTGTAGACGTGCTTGCCCGCCGCGATCGCCTTCTTGATCGCCTCCACCCGGGCCGAGGTGACCTGGGCGTCGAAGTAGATCTCGACCGTGTCGTCCGCGAGGACCGCGTCCAGGTCGGTCGACCACTCGGTCAGACCGTGGCGCTCGGCGAGTTCCTCCAAGGCGTGGGCGCGGCGGCCGACGAGCACGGGCTCGGGCCACACCACCCCGCCGTCGCCGAGATCCAGGCCTCCCTGCTCGCGGATCGCGAGGATCGAGCGCACCAGGTGCTGCCGGTGTCCCATGCGCCCCGTGACGCCGTTCATGGCGATGCGCACTGTCCTGCGTGTCACGAAGGTCCCTCCATACAGCCCATACAGCGGTAGCAAGCGCTTTCTATCGGAGATGACGCTAGCCTGCCGACAGCGGCCGGACAAGAGGGGGCCGCACGTGATCTCACGGAGGACAGCGATGACAGTCACCCTGGCGGATGTGGCGGCGCGCGCCCGGGTGTCCCCGGCCACCGTCTCCCGCGTACTGAACGGCAATTACCCGGTGGCGGCCTCGACCCGGGAGCGGGTCCTGCGCGCGGTGGACGACCTGGACTATGTGCTCAACGGGCCCGCCAGTTCCCTCGCGGCGGCCACCTCGGACCTGGTCGGCATCCTGGTCAACGACATCGCCGACCCGTTCTTCGGGATCATGGCGGGGGCGGCCCAGACGCAGATCGGCGGCCCCGGGGACGGTTCGGGGCGGGCGGGCGGCGAGAAGCTGGCCGTCATCTGCAACACCGGCGGCTCCCCGGAGCGCGAACTCACCTACCTCACCCTGCTCCAGCGCCAGCGCGCCGCCGCCGTCGTCCTCACCGGCGGCGCGGTCGAGAACCCGGCGCACCAGGCCGCGATGTCCGCGAAGCTGACGAAGCTCGCGGACGCGGGCACCCGGATCGTCTTCTGCGGGCGGCCCCCGCTGCCCGAGGGCGACGCGCTCGTCGCCGCCCTCGCGTTCGACAACCGGGGCGGCGGCCGCCGGCTCACCGAGCACCTCATCTCGCTCGGCCACCGCAGGATCGGTTACGTCGCGGGGCCCCCGGAGCGCACCACCACCCGGCACCGGCTGGAGGGCCACCGGGAGGCGCTGCGCGCGGCGGGGCTGACCGACGACCCGGCGGGGGGCGAGGGGGCCGACAGCGAGGGAGCCGGCTCCGGTGATCAGGACCGGCTCACCGTGCACGGCCCCTACGACCGGCGCTCCGGGTACGAGGCCACCCTCGAACTCCTGCGCAGGGCACCGGACGTGACCGCGATCGTGGCCGCCAACGACACCGTGGCGCTGGGCGCGTGCGCGGCCGTACGGGACCAGGGGATGCGCATCCCGCAGGACATATCGGTCGCGGGCTTCGACGACCTGCCGTTCTCGGTGGACGCGGTGCCGGCCCTCACGACGGTACGGCTGCCGCTCTTCGAGGCGGGCGCCCGGGCGGGGCGGCTCGCGATGGGCAAGGAGAACCCGCCGCCCGGCGGCATCGCGACCATCGCGGCCGAGCTGATGATCCGGGGGTCCACGGCGGCGCCCCGCGGATGAGCCGGGTGCTGCCGAGGGGCTGAGGCGGGGGACCGTGCTCGGGTCCGCGGGCCGGAGGGCGAAAGATGGGGGCGACTCCCCCATGCGCCCGCGGCCCCTCCCCCGCCACGATGGGCGCGGGCGGTCCGACCGGGGCCGGCCCGGGACCGGGGAGGTGCGGTGCGATGGCGGAGAAGGACCTGATCGACAGAGGGACGAGCCGCCGCATCGCCGCCCTCTCCGCGGCGTCCCGCGACAACGCTTCCGACGCGCCCCCGTCCGCCCCTCGCTCGCTCGACCCGCTCGGGGGCGCTGTCGCGGAGCCGTGGTGGCTGCCCGGCATCGTCGGAAGCAGGCCCTCCGGCGAACCCTCCTGGGCGGCCTTCGCCCAGGAGGCCGTCGCTTCCTCCCCGCGTGATGCGGTGGTCGCCGACCACGCAGGTCCGGGGCTCGGCGGCTTCGGGCCGATCGTCGCGCCGTTCGTCGAGAAAGCGGCGGGGCGGCTCCGGGCCGCCTTGGTGGTGGCAGGACCGGACGTGGCCGGACCGGTGGCGGACGGCGGGCCGGCGGACGGCTCCTCTGCCGTTCTCGCGGATTTCCGGACGCAGTTGACCCGGCGCCTGGCCCGGATCGCGGCGCGCACGCTCGTCACCGAGCTGCACGAGGCCCGGCGGCTGGGCCGGCTGAGCGGCGAGGGGCCCGAGGAGCGTTTCCGGGACTTCGTGCGGCTCACCGCCCGCCGCGACGGCCTCGGTCCGCTCCTCTCCGGCTACCCCGTACTGGCCCGTCTCCTCGCCACGGCCTGCCTCAACGCGGCGGACGCCTTCGCCGAGATGGTCACACGGCTCGCGGCCGACCGCCATCTCCTGGCCCCGGCGGGGGTGTTCGGCGACCGGGCCGGTTCACCGGACGGAGCACCCGGCACGCACAGCGGGCCGGGGGCCCTCACCGGCGTCGAGGCCGGTGCGGGCGACAGCCATCGCGGCGGCCGGTCGGTGATGCTGCTGCGGTTCGCCGACGGCAGCCGGCTGGTCTACAAGCCCCGCCCGCTCGCAGCGCACAGACACTTCAACTCCCTTGCCCAGTGGTTCGGTTCGTTGCCGGGCGCTCCTGGTCTGCGCGTGCTGCGCGTCCTGGACCGGGGGGACTACGGCTGGGCCGAATTCGTCGAGGAGCGGCCCTGCGCGTCGGCGGCGGAGACCCGGGACTTCTACCGGCGCCAAGGCGCTCTGCTGGCCCTGCTGCACGCGCTCGACGGTACGGATCTGCATCACGAGAACCTGATCGCCTGCGGCCCGCACCCCGTCCTGGTGGATGTGGAGACGCTGTTCCACCCGCCGCTGGGGCCCGCCCGTTCCGCCGATCCGGCCGCCCGGGCCCTGCACGACTCGGTGCACCGGGTGGGCCTGCTGCCCCAGCTGCTCGTCGGGGACTCCACCGCGCTCGACATGTCCGCCATCGGCGGAGGCGGGGCCGCCTCCTCCCCCATCGAGACCGCCGACTGGGCGGAGGCCGGAACCGACCGCATGCGGCTGGTTCGGCGGGCGGGCCGGTTCGTCGAGTCCGCCAACCGGCCTCGGCTCGGCACCGTGGCGGCCGACCCCTCCCAGTACACCGACGCACTGTGCGGCGGCTTCCGCGCCGGGTACGACGCGATCCGCGACCACCGTGACGAACTCCTCGGAGAGGACGGACCGTTGCGGCAGTTCGCACGGGACGAGGTGCGCGTCGTGCCCCGACCCACGTGGACGTACACGACGCTGCTGGACGAGTCGACCCACCCCGACCTGATGCGGGACGCGACCGAACGGCACCGGGTGCTGGCGCTGCTGCGCACCCCGCTCCTGGGCGTTCCCGCGCTGCCCGGAGTGGAGGACGAGGAGATCGCCGAGCTGTGGCGCGGTGACGTGCCGGTGTTCGCCACCCGGCCGGGCTCCACGGAACTGTGGAGCGGCACCGGCCGCACGGTCGCCGAGCAGGCGCCGGGCCCCTCCGCACCCGCCGGGCCCTTGTCGGACGCGCCCCGCACCGGGCTGGCCCGCGTCGAGGCGAAGGTCCGCGCGATGGACACCGTGGACCGCCAGGACCAGGAACGCATCATCAGGACAGCCATGGTCAGCACCTCGCCCGAGCCACCGCACCGACCGGGCCCGGGCGGCCGGGCGTGGAGTGCGGCGACGGCGCCGGAGCCCGAGCAACTGCTGTCCGCCGCACGGTCGGTGGGTGACCAGCTCGTCTCCCTGGCCTACCGGCACGAGGGCCGCACCAACTGGATCGGACTCGAACTGCTCGGCGAGCGCTACTGGCGGCTCACCCCGATGGGGGCGGACCTCGCGGGCGGTTACGCGGGCCCCGCGCTCTTCCTGGCCCAACTGGCCGCGCTCACCGGCGTATCCCGGTACGCGGAGGCGGCCCGGGAAGCGCTCGCACCGGTCCCGGGGCTGCTGGACGCCCTGCACGGGCGGGCCGACGAGCTCGGGGTCCTGGGCTCCGGCGCCTACGCGGGCCTGGGCGGCATCGCGTACGTGCTGACCGAGGTCGGCACCCTGCTGGACGACCGGGAGATGCTGGAACAGGCCGGTCCGGCGGTCCGGCTGAGCTGCGCGGCGAGCGCGGCAGAGGACGGGTACGGGGTGCGCGGCGGGGCGGCGGGCGGACTGGTCTCGCTGCTCGCGGTGCACCGCGTCACCGGCCGCCCGGAGGCCTGGCGGGGCGCAGTCCGCTGCGCCGAGAGGCTCGCCGCCGCCCGGCTCCCCGACTCCGGGGGCTTCGCCGACGGGGCGGCGGGGGTCGGCTGGGCGCTGCTGCGCTTCGCCGGGGCCGGGGGCGACGCGTCCCACCGGCGCGCCGGACTGCGGGCCCTGCGCCGGGCGACGGGGCTGACGGACGCCGCAACGGCCTCCGGGCCCGCCTGGTGCGACGGGGTCGCCGGGGTCGCGCTGGCGATCGCGGACAGCCCCGACGCACGGGAGGACCCGGAGCTGTCGGGCTGGCTGGCGGCGCGCTGCGGGGAACTGGCGAACAGCGCCCCGCTCGCCGACGACAGCCTCTGCCACGGCGAGTCCGGGCTGCTCGAACTCCTCGGGCACGGCGCTCTGCCCGACGCGCGACCCGCGTGGCTGCGGCGGGCCGGGACGCTGCTGGCCGCCGCGGACCGGACCGGACCGCAGTGCGGGACGCCCGGTCGCGTACCGCACCCGGGGCTGCTCACCGGGCTCTCGGGGATCGGGCACGGGCTGCTGCGGGCGGGGTTCCCCGACCGGATCGGCTCCGTCCTGCTCCTATGCCCCTCCCGGGCGCCCTGAACCACGGCCCGGCCCCACGACGGTTCCACCAAAGCCGCGGGCGCGGACACCGCTCCCGGGCCCGTGATCACGCACCGAGCACCACCCACGACGCACCAACGATCACCCACCACCGATCAGCAGAGGATGAGGCAGAGATGAAGCAGTTCGGCGAATCGGCCCTGCAGGCGTCCGGCGAGATCGCGCACGAGGGCGCCCCGGAGCACCCGGCCGGGCAGATCTCCCTCGGGTCCACCGGAGGACTCGGTGCGCGCAGCAGACTCCTCAGCGCCTCGGAGGGAGAGAGCGGCTACAGCCACGACCTGCCGTGGACCACCATGACCGCCCCATGGTGATCAGATTCGGCCAACTCGACAATAATTGAGCCGAATTGGCCCGCTGCCGTGGGAGTTGTCACTCCAGTAATCTGCGGCCATGCGAGCCACTTCGCCAGTCATCGTCGGGCGGGACGAGGAGATCGGACTGCTGGGCAGCGCCCTGGACGCCGTACGACGGCGTTCGGGGCGCGCGCTGTTCCTCCTCGGGGAGGCCGGTATCGGAAAGTCCCGGCTGGTGGGCGAGTGCGCCTACCGGGCCTACGGGCTCGGCATGCCGGTCCTGCGCGGCCGGGCCACCTCGACCGGGCTCGTCGTGCCCTTCCGCCCGCTCGCCGAGGCACTCGCGTCCCGGTTCCGGGCCGCCGGCACCCCGACCGATCCGGAGCTCGCGCCCTACCATCCGGCGCTGGCCCGGCTGGTCCCGGAGTGGCGCAGGGAGGGGTCGCCCGGATACCCGGAGACGGTCGTGGAGCTGGCCGAGGCGCTGCTGCGGCTGCTGTCCGTCCTGGGCAGGGAGGCGGGATGCACCATCCTGCTGGAGGATCTGCACGACTGCGACACGGAGACCGTCGCCGTCGTCGAGTACGTGATCGACAACCTCGCCGACCTGCCCATCCTGTTCCTCGGCACCCTGCGCCCCGAGCCCGGCGCCGCCATGGACCTCGTGCGCTCCGCCGAGCGCCGGCACGTCGCCACCGTACGGGAGTTGGGGCCGCTCCACGACGCCCAGATGCGGTCGCTGACGGGTTCGTGTCTGGAGGCGGGTCCGCAGGAGATACCCGAGGCGGTGCACCGGCGGCTGGCCGAACGCGCCTCGGGGAACCCCTACCTGCTGGAGGTGCTGCTGGCCGACCTCCTCGACACGGGCCGGCTCCGGCGGACGGACGGCGGATGGGAGGCGGTGGACCAACCGGACGGTTCCATCCCCTCGGACATCGTGCGCAGTTGGGCCCGCAGGCTGGAGCGGCTGGACGAGCCGGTGCGGGACCTCCTCCTGGCGTCGGCCACGCTGGGCAGCCAGTTCTCGGTGACCGTGCTCCAGACCGTCACCGGCCTGGAGGACCGGGCCCTGTTCACGCATCTGCGGTCCGCGGTGGAGGCCGGGATCATCGCCCCGGACGGCGCGGCCCCCGACCGCTACACCTTCCGGCACTCGCTCACCCCCGAGGCCATGATCTCCTCGCTCGCGCCGGCCGAGCGTGCCTCGCTGGCCCGCCGGGCCGCCTCGGCCATCGAGAACTCCGGACAGCCGCTGGACGAGGACGGGCGGCAGCTGGTCGCCTCGCTCCAACTGGCAGCGGGTGACCGGGCCGGGGCAGCCCGCCAGTTCGCGGCGGCGGGAAGACGGATGCTCGCTTCGGGGGCCCACGGTTCCGCCGTGGTACTGCTGGAGCGGGCGCACCCCCTGGCCGACGAGGCCGACCGGGCAGCCGTTGCCGAATCGTTGGCGGTCGCCCGCGCCGAGGGCGGCGATCTGGACGGCGCGCTGGCGCTGGCCGACGCGCTGCCACCGGTTCCCGTGCGTTCCGAGGCCGCCGGCCGGCGCGGTCAGATCCACGTCGAACTCGCCTGGGCTGCGGTCATGGCGGAACGCACCGCCGACGCCGCCCTCCAGGTCGAGGCGGCCCGTGTGCTCCTCGGCCCGGCACCGTCCCCGGGTCGTCGCGCCGCGCTCGTGGTGGTCGACGGCTATCTGGCGCTGCTTCCCGGGCACGGACGTACGGGCCGGGATCCGGTGGAGACCGAGCAGACCGTACAGAAGGCCGCCGAGACCGCCGAGACCGAAGGGCTGCCCGTGGTGGCCTGCCAGGCCTGGCAGTTGCTGGCGCTGCTGCGGCGCGAAGAGGGCTTCGACGCCGCGGACGCCGCGCTGGAACGCATGCTGTCGATCTCCACCGACCACGCCCTGCCGGTCTGGCGGGTCGAGGCACTGGTGCGGCTGGGCGCGAACGCCTTCATGCGGTCCGGGGACGCCTCCCGGCTGCTCTCCGCCCGGGCCGCGGCCACCGATCTGGGAGCACTGCTGCTGACCCGTACCGTCGACGGGCTGCTCGCCATGAACGCAGTGCTGTGCGCCCGGTGGGAGGAGGCGCAGGAAATCATCGACCGCTCGGCCGAGGCCAGCGCCCGGGTCGGCGATCTTTCCGCCCACCGCTATCTGCTGCTGACCGGCGCGACGATGGCCGCGCACCGGGGGCGGCGTCGGGACATGGACCGGGCCCTGGCCGCGTTCCGGCGGGCCGGAGGCGAGCAGTCGCTGCTGGTGCCGCTGCGGTCGGGGCTCTGCCGGGCGTTCTCGGCCCTGCTGGAGGAGGACCGGGAACGGGCGGCGGCAGTCCTCGACGAGGCGCTGGCCTGGGAGTTGGAGCACCCGAGCTACTACTACCTGAGCGGACGGTACGGGCTGCGCCCGCTGCTGCGGGTGCTGGCGGGCGAGGCGGACCGGGCGGAGCTGGAGGAGGCCCGGGCCGCTCCCGGGGGCTGCCTCGCCTGGAACCGGCAGTTCCTGGAGCTGGCCGACGCGGTGCTGCTGGGCCGGGAGGGTGATCCGGCCGGGGCCGCCAGGCTGATGACCGCCTTCGTGCTGCGCTCCGGTCCCTTCCCGGTCGCCCACCACCTGGGGCTGCGGCTGGTCGCGGACGCGGCCCACGTGGACGGTTGGGGCGATCCGGTGGCGTGGCTGCGGACCGCCGAGGAGTTCTTCTACGGGGCCGGGGTCCAGACGGTCTCCGCCGCCTGCCGGGCGGCACTGCGCCAGGCCGGGGCGAGCGTGGGCCAGCACCGGGGCGGCTGGGACCGGATCCCTTCGCCGCTGCGGAGCAGCGGGGTGACGCCGCGCGAGTACGAGGTGTTCGTGCTGCTGCCCGAGCGGCCCGGGAACCAACAGATCGCCCGCAGGCTGTCGATCTCGCCCCGCACGGTGGAGAAGCACATGGCCAGTCTGCTGGGCAAGACCGGCCGCGCGGACCGGGCGGCGTTGTGCGAGTACGCCGCCGAGTGCGCCGCCGAACCGGCCTGAGGGACGAAGGGCGGGACCGGGCCGGGACGCGGCCCCGCGACGAGGCCGCCGGCTGCCATGGGGGCCTCGGCACCGTACGGGCGTGCGGGCATGGGGGCCGGGGCGGGCAACATGGGGGCGCCGGGCGGTTTCGGTCGGGTGCCCGGGCGAAAAGTGCGGGCGGGGCCCCGATGCGCGGGGGTCCGGGCGACAGCAGTATCAGACGTGCGCACGGTCCAGTCCGCCGCCCGTCCCCCACTCCGGAGGCCCGCTGATGAACCGACCTCCCGTCCGCACAGGCGCCGCTGCCGCCTCCGGTGCCGTGCACTTCTCCCTGCTCGGCCCGCTGACGGCCCGACGGGACGGCCGTGAGCTGCCGCTCGGTCCGCGAAAGCAGCGCCTCGTCCTCGCCACCCTGCTCGCCCGTCCCAACACTCCGGTACCGGTCGACGTGCTGACCGACGCGGTGTGGCCGGACGATCCGCCGCGTACCGCCCGGAAGAACCTCCAGGTGTACGTCAGCGCCGCCCGCACGCTGCTCGGGCCCGGCCGGGACGGCGGTCCGGACCGGGTGGTGCACGGCTGCGGGGGCTATCTCCTGCGGATCGCCGAGGGCGAGTTGGACACCCTGCGCTTCGGGTCGTTGGCCCGGGCGGGGCGGGCGGCCGCCGAGCGGGGCGATCTGCCCGGCGCGGCCCGGCTGCTGCGGCAGGCGCTCGACCTGTGGGAGGGGCCGCCGCTGAACGATCTGCGGGACTCGGCCGGGGTGGCCGAGGAGGCGGACCGGCTGGAGGCCCGTTGTCTGACGGTGTACGAGGACTGGGCCGAGGCCGAGATCGAGCTGGGCCGGGCCGCCGTCGCGGTCGACGGTCTGCGGGATCTGGTGGAGCGCCATCCGCTGCGGGAGCGGCTGCGGGCCGCCTGGATGAACTCGCTGCACCAGTCCGGCCGGCAGGCCGAGGCACTGGCGGTGTACGACGACTACCGGCAGCTGATGGCCAGGGAACTGGGGCTGGAGCCGAGCCCGGCGATGACGGCGCTGTACCGCTCGATGCTCGACCGGGGGCGCGAGGCGCGGCGGCCCGGCGGGAGTCGGGAGCCGGCGAACCCGGTGGCGCTGCCCGCCGGGCCGGGGACGTTCACCGGTCGCCGCGAGGAACTGCGGGACCTGCTCGATGTGCTGGGAGGCGGTCAGGAGCGTGTCGTGGTCGTGTCGGGTCCGGGTGGGGCGGGGAAGTCGGCGCTGGCGGTCCGGGCGGCGCATCTGCTCGCCGAGCCCTTCCCCGACGGCCGCGTGCACGTCCGGGTGCGCCGGGAGGACGGCACCGCACGCGACCGTGCGGAGATCCTGGCGGAGCTGGGGCGGTGGTGTGGAGTGGCGGAGGCGCACGGGGAGGCGCCCACGACGCCCGGCGCCCTCTCAGCCCTCGCGGAAGCATGGCAGGCGTGGCAGGGCCGGCACCGGGCTCTGGTGGTCCTGGACGACGTGCCCGACGAGGCGTCCGTTCGCGGACTGCTGCCCCGGTCGGGGGCGTGCTCCGTCCTGGTCACCGCCCGGGGGCAGTTGCCCGGTCTCGCCCCGGTGCACCGGATCGCGCTGCCCGCGCCGGCGGACGGGGAGGCGCTCGAACTGCTGGGGAAGCTGATCGGGGCCGGGCGGCTGCGGACGGACCCGGGAGCGGCGCTGCGGATCGTCCGGGCCTGCGGGGGGCTGCCGCTGGCGGTGGAGGTGAGCGGGATGCGGCTGGCGGTGCTGCGGCATCTGCCGCTGGCGGAGTACGCGGCCCGGCTCGACGACCCGTCGGCCGCGCTCGACGAACTGGTCGCCGGGGACGTCTCCGTACGGCGCCGGATCGCGTCCGGCTGGCGGGACCTGGCGGACGGCGACCGGTGGGTGCTGGGGCGGTTGGCCGGGCTCGCCGAGGACGGGTGCTTCACCCTGGACCGGGCCACAGCGGCACTGGGCTGCGGGGAGCGGGCGGCGATCCGGGCGGTCGAGTCGCTGATCGACGCCGGTGCGGTGACCTCCCCGACGGGCGAGGTCACCGCACACGCCGCGCTGTACGAAGTGCCGCGCCTGCTCTGCCTGTTCGCACGGGAACAGCAGGAGGCGGGCGAGCAGGGGGCTGCGGGCGACCGGACCGGCGCGCCCGCCGCCGCCCTCACCCCAGGGTGAGCAGATTCAGCAGATCGTGCGGCCGACGGCCGTCGCCCCCGGGGCCATGAGCCTTTGGGGCGGCGGCCTCGTCGGTGTCCGCCCCGGCCAGGAAATGCAGGGCGAGCAGCAGTCCGGCGGCCCCGGTGGCCAGGTCGGCGGAGCAGCGGCGCAGCCGGGCCCCGGGCACCAGCAGCCGGTCCTCGTCGGCGACCAGGTGCCAGGACAGGTTGCGCACGGAGGCGAGGACCTCGGGCCCGGCCGGTCCTTCGCCCTCCAGCTGGCGGGCGGTCGCGACGAGTCCGGCGCGCCCGGTGAACAACCCGGGTTCGCGCACGAACTCGTTGCCGCAGCCCTTGCGCACACCCGGCAGCAGGCCGGCGAGCGCGGGCGCTTCCTGCCGGGCCAGGTAAGCACGCGCGACCAGGGCGAAGCCGCCACTGCCCTGGTCGAGGTAGAGGAGGTGGCGGCGGCCGTCCTTGACCTGGACCGTCCCGTCGTCCATGGCCACACAGTGGCCGGAGTCCCGGTACAGGGCGGTCCGGGCGGCGCGCAGCAGCCAGTCCTCGCCGGTGATCCCGTGCAGTTCGAGGTGGAGCAGCGCCACCCCGCTCAGCCCGCGCAGTAGTCCGGCCGAGGGTGGGACGGCCGGGCCGCCCGCCACCGTCTCGCCCCGCACCAGGCAGTCCAGCTCCCAGGCGGTGCGCAGGGCTGTGTCGACCAGCTCCGGGTCAGGGGCGCCGGGGCCGGCCGTGGCCAGGCGGACGGCGGCCAGGGCGATGCCGGCGCGACCGGTGAGCAGGTCGGCGGAGGTGGAGGGGTGGACGGCCTCGACAGCCCGGGCGAACAGTGCGCGCCCCTCGTCCGGGCGGCCGAGCCGGGCCAAGGTCACCGCGGCGCCCGGCAGCCCGTCGTAGAGACCGCCCGGGGACGCGGGGTCGCGGCGGCGGGCGGCCTCCGCGAGCCAGTCGGTCCAGTCGCCCGGGACCGGGGCGCCGACGCGGTGGAGGGCGTAGAGGACACCGGCGGCCCCGTGCGCCAGATCCGTGCCGCCGGTGGCGAAGCCCTTGGGGTCGCCGGGAAAGAGCCGGTCGCGGCGCTCGGGCGTCGCGCCCGCGTGGATGCCCGCGATCAGCCGGGTCCGCAGCTCGGCCCAGTCGGGCCTGGGACCGCCGAGGAGCGCGGCGATCTCGCCCTCCCGGTCGGCGGCGCGCTCGGCCGCCCGCAGCAGCGCCGGGCGGGCCGGTCCCGCGTCGGGCGCGAGACCGTAGCGCTCCCGGGCCCAGGACTCCAGGGACAGCGCTTTGGCCCGGTCGTGGGAGGCCATCTCGGTCAGCGGCATCAGCATGGTGAGCCAGGTCGCCCACAGGGCGTAGGCGTCGGCTTCCGCTCCCGGGGTGCCGGGCGGTGCCTGAAGTCCGGGTGCACCGGCCAACGGGGTTCGGTCGTCGTCGAGTTCGGTGGCGTACTCGAAGTCGACGAGGGCGAGCCGGCCGTCGGGCCGCAGGATGATGTTGGAGGGGTGCAGATCACCGAAGCGCAGCCCGCGGTCGTGGATCTCTCCCAGAGCGTGGGCCAGTCGGCCGATGACGTGGTCCACCCATGCGGTGTACGGGGCGAGTTCGTCCGCGGTGCGAGCACCGCGGACCAGAGCGAACCGGGCGACGATCTCTTCGAGCAGGGTGGAGCCCTCCACGTACTCCGTCATCAGGAACCGGTGCTCCCACACGGTCCGTACGCCGTACACCTGCGGTACGCAGTCGAGCCCGGCGAGCGCTGACAGGGCCCGGTGCTCGCGCTCCAGCCGGGTGACGGCGTCGTCGCCGACCGCGTCGAGCCCGCAGTGCGGGCGGGCCTCGCGCAGCACGACCCGGTGGCCGGTCTTACGGTGCCGGGCGAGGTAGATGCCGCCCGCGTTGGAGAACTGGAGCGCCTCGGTGACGGTGTACGGGAAGGAGTCGTCGCGGGCGGCGGCGCGGGCGGCGAGATGGGGCCGCAGCAGTTGGGGCACCTCCACCCAGGCGGGCGTCCGGAACACCACGCCCCGTTCGTCGGGCACGAGTTCACCGGAGGGATGGCGCAGGGCGGGTGCGCGTTCGCCCCGGGCGTCGCGGCACCAGCGGTCGACGAAGGAGCCGTACCGTACGTAGACGGGGGCGTCGCCGATGCGCAGATCGCTCAGGATGTACGGGCCCCGGCGGCCGGACAGCGTCCCGGTCAGCTCGTCGAGCAGGCGGGCCAGGGCCGTCTCGTCCGGCGGGTAGAGGGTGAGGAACTTCCCCGCGCTGCCCCGCGACATGTACTTCCCCGACATCAGCAGGAGGGCCTGCTCACTGCGGAGGAACTTGAACGGGATCCCGTGCCGGACGCAGATTCCGGCCGTGTCGTGAAGGGTGCGGGCCGCCTCCTCGGGGACGGTCGAGACGTGGATCTTCCAGCCCTGTTCGGCCGGTTCGCCGTCCTCGGGCAGCAGCGAGGTCCACAGCCCGCCGGCCACGCGCCGCCAGCCGGCGGGCGGATCGGCCGTGTCGAGGGGGTAGCGGGTCTCCTCGTCGCGGAGCCGGGCCGGGGTGTCGTAGTACCGGCGGTCGGCGAAGCAGTACAGCTGGGTCTCCTGGATACCGGGCACGGCAGTACCTCCTCAGAGTGCGCCGGGACCGGCGGCGTCGGGAACGGGTCGGGCCGGCGCCTCACGCCGGCCGGTGGCGTCGGGGACGAGGTCGGCCGGAACCGTGTGCGCTCCCTCGTCCGGGCCGTCGTCCGGAGCGGCGGGACTCGCGGGCGGCGGGACGGCACCGGAGCGGACCGAGGGGGCGAGCGTCATGACGGCCGCCGAGACGGCCAGTACCGCGCCGACCACACCGAAGGCGTTGCGCGGGCCGAGCGCCGTCAGCAGCGCGCCGCCCGCGAGCGGGCCGAACGGCTGGACGATCGAGGACAGGAAGGAGGCCGCGCTCTGCACCCGGCCGACCCGGTCCTCGGGGGTGACGACCAGCAGGGTCGACAGGAAGCCGATGCTGGCCACCGTCGACAGGCCCATGCACACCGCGCACAGCAGCCCCGCCACCAGAGGGCTGCTGAGCCAGGCCAGCACCCCGGCCGCCAGCACACAGCTCCAGCAGGTGATGACCAGGAGGGCCCGGATGTGGCGGTCCGGGGAGAGCCGGGGCGCGAGCAGCGCGCCGACGAGGGCGCCCGCCGAGACGCAGGTGATGACGAATCCGCCGCCGAGTCCGGAGCGTCCGCCTTCGGAGAAGACGGCGAGCGCGGTGAAGGTGAGAGCGCCGAAGGCGAAGTTCATGCCGAGGCCGAAAACCAGCAACACCGTACGCAGGTACGGCAGTTGCCAGAGGAAGCCGAGGCCGGCGGTGAGTTCGTCGCGGCTGAACACCGAACCCGCCTTCCGGTGGGCGGCCGAGCGGGTGCGGACGAGGGCCACGCAGACGGTCGACAGGAACAGCCCGAGGAACTGGGCGGTGAAGGGCAGCGCCTCGTGGACGCCGAAGAGCGCGCCGCCGACCAGCGGGCCGACCAGCCGGACCGTGGCGGTGCGCGCCTGGAGTCGGGCGGTCGCCGTGCCCATCTGGTCCGGCGGCACGACCGCGCGCAGCAGACCGAAGGCCGCGGGGGCGTAGACGCTGTTCAGCACGGCTCCGGCGACGGCGACCAGCAGGACGAGCGCCATGGGGGCGTGGCCGTTCCACACGGCGATGGTCAGGGCGGTGACCGCGAGCAGACTCCCCACGTCGCACAGCCGCATCAGCCGACGGCGCTCGACCCGGTCGGCCATGACCCCGCCGGGCAGCATCGTGATCAGCACGGCACAGATGGAGACGGTCCCCACGGTGCCGGCCTGCACGGCGGAGCCGGTCTCCTTGAGGATCAGCAGGGGCAGCGCGAGGGCGCTCATCTGGCTGCCCAGAACGGCGAACAGGCCGCTCATCCAGAGCAGCCGGAAGTCCCGGTTGGAGCGGAGGGGCGTGGCCATCGGCAGGCTCCCGGAGATCGGCATACGGACGTGAGATGAGGGACAAGCGCGGCGGGGGGGCGCCCCGTTGGGGCCGCGCCCCCCCCCCACCCCCCGGCGCCCGCCCGGCGGCCCC